>MEWJ01000021.1 GCA_001773385.1 candidate division WWE3 bacterium RIFOXYD1_FULL_43_17
AACAAAAAGGCCGCTATCAACACCAACATAGTTACGATACTCGACAGCTGTTCCGCCGTCACACCCTTACCCACTCCGGAATGTACTGCTGTGTAACCGAACACGAAAAGTAACCCGGCTACGATAAGATAACGTACAACTCCCGCCAACAAAGAAGTATGAAAAACTTTTAATAAAACCTCCTGAAACTTTACCCCCGGCTTTTTCTCATTCAACCACGCAAAAGCCATTCCTAAAGGAAACAACAAAATATGTGTTCGATAAAGCTGTAACAAATCCTTGGTCACAGGCAATGTTAATCTCGTAACCAAATACCCCAGCAATAACATTACAAAAGCCGAAAACAATGGCTGACTTCTACGGAATATGATTGGAAACAAAAGATAGTAAAAAAGAATGAATGTGAAATACCACAGCGCGGAATTTATAGAAGTGAAAATGTCGGCAACCGGAAAAAACCCCAAGAAACTCTTAATAACAACCGGTAATTCGTAAGTCTTTCCTAACAAAAAATAATCCATAGCCAGAATGAGAGCTAGCGCAATCCACATGGGTACAAAAATAGTTTTCAGCCGTTTTGCATAAAATTCTTTCCATGTTTTTTTAACCTTAAGCTCCGAGCTTGTAAGTCCGAATCCCGACAAGAATAAAAAAATGTTAACTCCAACCCCGGCTGCTATCGATAATGGAAATAAAAACCTGGTATCTGCAAACAGAAAATATCCGATATGAGAAAAAACTACCATTAATATAGCAACTCCCTTCAATTCATCGGTATGCCCGTGATCCATCTCGTACGGCTTGGTATCCCTTTTAAGAGTTGCGACTACAAACAGAGCAAAAAAAATAATGAAAAGGGTAGTTTGAAAAACCGGGTCCGCGATATTAATTCTCATTTATGAGTTTGCTCCATACCAAATATCCCTCACCCGATGGGTGAAAAAGATCGGACGCGTAATTTTCCGGGTTTTTATTGAAGGTTTTATACGTTTTGCCGTACAAATCTACCTGTCTGATGCGGCCCTGGTGTTCAATTTCCGAGATTACACCGGAAATCTTACCGTTAAATTCTTTTGTCCTGGAATTTAACAGCCAGTTGTAAGGAAAACGTATAGCCTGCGACGCTCCCAAATAAGGCAAGTTTATCACGACGATTTTTGCTTCTGTTTTTGTTAACAATTCGTTTAGTATGTGAGAATAATTTGCCGTAAATTGTCCGTCGGTAAATTTGTTGTGAATGTCGTTTATTCCGATTAAAAGTGTAACGTAACCGGGTTTTTCATTAATGGTAAGGGGCAGTTGATCTTTGATTACGTCCTCCGTAGTTCCTCCGGGTAAAGCCAGATTGAGCGTGTCCACTTTTCCATAATCCTTGGATAGGTTTAGAGCGAATTGGTAGACTATAGTTTCTTCTACCTTATCGCTTCCTACACCCGCACTTAAACTGTCCCCCAAAGCGACATACTTCACCGAACCGCCTTTCCCGGGATTTTCGAATGTTAAAAAATTTTCATTGTCAGGGCTTTGCAAGTTAATCTCCTTCATAGTGTTATAGAAACCTGCGTACGATAAGTACAAATAAAGAACTACTATACCGGCAGGCAGTGCAAATTTTATAAACCTCATTTCATCGATTATATAACGGATAGTACTGCTTCAAAAATGTATAATTAATTCAGGCAGAAAGCAGTTAGATTAAATGAAATTAATAATATCTTTTATAGTAACTTTTGCAGCCGCAGCGCTGGGTTCGTATTTCACTTTCCCGAGCGTAACAACTTGGTATGCAAGTCTTAATAAACCTTTTTTTAATCCGCCCAACTGGGTATTCGGTCCCGTGTGGACACTTTTGTACATCCTAATGGCCATATCGCTCTATTTGGTGTGGAAAAAGGAAGCTTCGCGGCCTGAAAAAACTAAGGCCATGATACTTTATGCTTTGCAACTGACCTTAAACGCATTATGGTCGGTTATATTTTTCGGAATGAGAGAACCCGCAATAGCATTTGCCGAAATCGTTGCGCTCGGATTTGCGGTTATTTTGACGGCACGAAGCTTTGGAAAAATATCCACAGTGTCCGGCCGTTTGTTCATTCCGTATATAGCGTGGGTGGTTTTTGCCGCTGTTCTGAATCTAAGCATAGTAGTATTAAATTAAACTATAAGCACATATTTTTGTGCTATACTTTCGCAATGGATAAAAAAGAAAAAACACATAATCACGAAGAGGAAAAAGTACTAGAAAAGTCCGGAAACACCGAACTTAAGTTAAAAAGCTTAGAGCCGGTTAAGTTTAAAGAAGCCGCAAACTTTATAGGAAAAGAGATTAAGAGAAACAGAGCACTTGTCATAGCACTTGTAGTTCTCGGTCTCGGAGCTCTTTTATACAATTATAGAACGTTATTTATAGCCGCAACCATTCAGGGTAAACCCATATTCAGATGGGAAGTCGTGAAGGTACTAGAATCCCAGCTCGGAGATCAGGCCTTAAATAATCTCGTTGAAAAAAAGCTGATTGAAAATGAAGCTGCTGCTAAGAACATTGTGGTTTCCGAAGATGAAATTAATATTAAAATCCAAACCATAGAAGACGGTATTGTTCAGGGCGGTCAGACTATGGAAGAGTTTCTCGCGCAAAACGGAATGACCGAGGCTGATTTTAGAAGTCAGGTCAGACACATTGCTCTCATAGAAAAATTGATGCAGGATAAAGTTACGGTAACGGAAGAGGAAGTTACAGCTTACATAACGGAAAATAAGGAATCCTTCCCCGACCTTACCGACGACGAGCAGGGACGCTCTCTTGTTAGGGAAAGCCTGAGACAAAACAAAATGAGTCAGGAGTATTCCAACTATATAGCGGAACTAAAGACAACCGGCAATGTTAACATTTTGATAAAATACTGATAACTGCCCGTGCAAATTAAAACAGTAAGAACAAAAGAAGAGCTTGCTTCTGTACTTCTAAGCCCCGAAGAAAAAGGGCCTGACTTCGCTTACTGGGTTTTCTCAGGAGTCAGTCAGGGCGGTCAATGGGAAAATATGACCGTTCTCACTCCGGGAACTTACGGCCAGGAATTCGTTAAAACATTCGGACACTACCATAACGACCCCCACGAAGAAACATACCGGGTTGTGAGTGGAAAAGGTATTCTCCTATTACAAAAAAAACATTTTGAAGAAGGTTCCTGGACACCGAACAAGGTAGACAGATTTATCATCGTTAGCATCTTACCCGGAGACGAAACTCTAATAACTCAGGAGTGGGGACATTCTCTAAGCAACGTAGGAAACGAACCTCTAATCACTTTAGACAATTGGACACACGGCCACACCCCCGCTGATTACGAAGAAATAGAAGAGCTGCACGGAATGGCATTTTATCTTGTGAAAAAAGACGGCACTGCGGACATAGAACCCAATCCCAACTATATAGATCACCCGACACCTGAGTTTATGACAGCCGCCGAGTTTGCTAAATTCACCAAACAACTCATATAATAACCATATGAAAATTAACAATTTAGTAAAACTAACCGTTATTCCGGCATTATTTATTTTGCCTTTACTACTTACCTCCGCTCAAACTGTATTACCCGCCAGAGAAGCAAAAGATCTTCAAAACGAAAGTCTTCCAAAACTGGACAACCCGCGTGTGATGGAGATAAAAGCTGCAAACCAGGAAAGAAGATGCGAGCTCGCTACACAAAGAATCGCAGAAAAGGTCAGCCGTTACAGAAATCTTGAGAAAAGACACCAGGGCGTATACCTGGGTCTCGGAAATAAACTTGAGAATCTGGTGAGCAGATTGGAAGCAGACGGCTACACGGGGGGAAATATTGAAGCTTTAAAAACCGACATTACTCAACTCAATGAACTTGCCGCAAAAATGAAGACCAGCTACACAAACTATCTGAGCAGGCTCGATGAATTAAAAACAGCAGGTTGCACTGACTCTGATGTTAATTTCCAGGAAGCGTTAAAAACCGCCCGGGAAGAACTTACCGCAAGCGGAGCGGTCATCAAGGAAATCAAGGAATTTTATTTGACTGAAGTAAAACCCGATATCGCTGCGATGAGAACTCAAATACAAGAAGAAAAACTTGGACAGCAAGAGGGCAATGAAACAGAAGATGAAAATACCGAAGAGGAGAAAGATTAATTTTATAAGGAGAAATTATGGACGAACAAATTAACACACCAATAGAACAGCAGCCCCAGGCAGAACAGATGCCCGATTGGAACACGCCAAAACCCGTAGAGGACGAGTTAAATAAGTACGGCTCCGCGAATGGTCTAAAGGTCTTTTTGATAATCGGGTTCGTAGTGATACTGGCGGCAATAGGAGTATTCGTTTACCAGATAGTCGTCAAAGGTAAAACACCGGCTCAACAAATTCAAAGACAACCCGTAACAGAAGAGGTTAAACAAGAAGAGCCTGTAGAAGAGAATAAAACTCCCGGGGAGCAGATCGACGAAATAGACCAACTTAACATTGATGAGATGGACACCCTGCTCAACGAAACAGATTTGGACGACCTCGATTTATAAGTTTTAACCGGTTATAAAATATGACCCAAGAAGATAAAAAATTAAGTGTGGGTGATGTTGCCCCGGAATTCTCCCTACCCGATCAAAACGGGAATGTCAGAACCCTGAAAGAATTTTCGGGCAAATGGCTTTTAATATACTTTTACCCCAAGGATAATACACCTGGATGCACGACTGAAGCCTGTGAGATAAGAGACATCTGGACAGAATTTGAGAAAACCGGAGCCGCGGTAGTTGGAATTAGCACCGATTCCGTAGACAGCCACAAAAAGTTCGGAGAAAAACATTCGTTGCCGTTTACACTTCTTTCAGACTCTGACAAAAAAGTTGTTGAGGAATACGGTGTTTGGGCAATGAAAAGCTTTATGGGGAAAAGTTTTTTTGGAACGCGCCGGACTTCTTTTCTAATTAACCCCGACGGCAAAATAGCAAAAATATACGAAAACGTTTTACCGGCAATACACGCGGAAGAGGTCCTGCGGGACATAAAAGCGTTGTTATAGTAAAATGGACGGGTTACGGCACCTTTATTAAACATGAAAAACGAAGAAACCGCCCAACACCTTAATATTCCCAATCACATAGCAATAATCCCGGATGGAAACCGCAGATGGGCAAAAGAAAACGGGCTGCCTGCCTTAGAGGGCCATAGGAAAGGTGCTGAAGCTGTTAAGAACGTTATGCAAAAGTCCAGAGAACTTGGCGTGCATACAATGACTCTTTGGGGATTTTCGACCGAGAATTGGAACCGCTCCAACGAAGAGGTGTCCTACTTAATGAAAATCTTCGAAAATTATATCCAAGGAAATATCGACGAGGCGCATAAATACGGCGTTAGAATTTACCATCTGGGCAGAAAAGACAGAATGCCGGAGCCGCTGAGAGAAGGACTGGTACGGGCGGAGGAAGAAACCAAAAACTACACCAATCACGACTTCAATATCGCTATAGACTACGGCGGTCAGGACGAAATACTCAGGGTTGTTGAAAAAGTGGCGAAAGATGTTGAAAACGGCGTGATTAAAGTAGAGGAAATTAGCAAGGTTACCGGCAAATACGGCGACAAATACCCTCTTTATCTTTTAAAGAACTACTTTGATACTAAAGAACAGCTTTACCCCTACCCCGACCTTTTGATAAGAACTTCCGGGGAAAAACGTTTAAGTGGCTTTTTACCGTGGCAAACAGCTTACAGCGAAATATACTTCGCCGACGTACACATGCCCGATTTCGATGAAAAAGAGTTGATGAAAGCGATACAGGATTTCAATACCAGGGATAGAAGATTTGGCGGAAATACAGTCAAAAAGTGATTAACTGACTCTTCGGAACTTTTTTCGGTGTTTTCGGATCATTTTATTCTTTTGTGCGTCTTTTTTCTTTTTTCTAATGCTCATAACATTGATATTCTCTCATAAAAGGGCGGTTTGGCAATAGGTTTGCCGACCATAGGTCAATGCTATAGGTTGACTTTGTTGGTGGCTGTTGCTACAATAGCCCGAAATACACTAATCAACTAGAAAGGGAGGTTATTGTGGCAAGTTCACAGGAATTTTTTATCCAGCTGGCCAGCGGTGAATATATTTGGGGGCTGTTCCACGATGTTACCCCAGCAACTTTCCGCCAAATTCACCAGCTATTACGGGAGAGCGTGGAAGCTATTCCAAAAGAAGCTGCTAAGAATCTTAATGAATCAAATGGCAAAGATATAACCGTAATTAAGCAAAGGATTACGGATGCGGGCAAGATGGCCCTTCTTGATAATCCGGAAGATGCCTGCCGGCTATTCTCACTTTCCTACAATGCTTGTAACGGAACTGAGAGCGCAGACAGAGTCTACGAAAAACTGTGCAACGGTTTTCTACCGAAAAACACTGATAAATTAACAACCGGCGTCGCCCACAAAATGGCGAATAGCCTACGTACTGCACGTTTTTGTTTTCTGTGCACCGCCCTTGTCTGGGAACACCAAAGAAAAAATACTCACCACAGCGGCGGAAAACATGTAAAGTAGAAAGTACTAAAAAGAGACAGCTCCAAAAAGACCTGTCTCTTCTTTTTTGTTAATTTTAATAACGAAACTAACCGTTTATAAGCTTCACTGAAAAAACAATACGTTTCACATTCCCGTCTTCATCCGTAATTTCCATAGAACCGCTTTCCTTATAGTAGTCGGCTAATTCCTGACCCAAAATATCTTTATTCTCGGTTATCTCGGTCTTGAGCTCCTTCATCTGGTCGGCCATGGCTTTCATCGTCTGACTGGAGGCAACCTGAATTTTTTTATCTTTGGAACTTTCCCTAAACTTGGACGCTTCCTCCTGCAATTCCTGGTAAGCGGGGTCATTCTCCAAGGACTCCTGATAGGCAGCTCTTACTCCGTTCAGCTCCTCCTGCAAATCCGAAATTATTTTAAGTCTTTTTGTAACTATGTCTAAATTCATAAATTCCTCCTGGTAATTAAAATTATCGCCAAAATATATTATCATAAATAGACGTATGAGAATCCATGTACTTTTAAAGCCGGGGGCAAAAGAACCGAAAATAGAACAATCTAACGGTATTTTCAGGATTTCTGTAAAAGCCGAGGCTAAAGAAAACGAAGCTAACAATGAGTTGATTGATGCTTTATCCGACTATTTCGGCATTGCTAAGAGCCGGGTAAGTATTGTGTCAGGATTTAACTCCAGAAACAAGGTTGTCGAAATTGCGCCGGGAGCTAAATAACTTTTCTACGGCTACGGCTTCTTCCCTACCATAAATTCCGTTTTTGGTCCTTTTTATTGAATATGTAAAACCCAGACAACCGAGCTTTTTGCAAATACCCTGAGATAAAGAACGGACGTATAAACCCTTGGACATTTCTACTTCGAATTTTGCTTTAACAACTTTTTTCTCCGTGCCCGCTAACTTTTCCCATTGAGAAACAATCGGTTCTTGTCTGAAATCTCCTTTAACGGAATTTATTCTTTTTAAAATATCCTTAATGCAACTATTTAAAGAAACTTCGCTGTATCTCTTTAAACATAACTTAAAAATCTCTCCTTTTTTCACCGGGGTGTTTTCTAAAATTTCTTTGGCTCGCGCCCTTTCGAAAAGTTTTTTCCCTTTCAGTTTTACTGCGGAGTACATAGGGACGTTCTGAGAGTAACTTCCCACAAAACCGTGCAAAATCTTTTCTATTTCTATTTTGGGAGGAGCAAGTTTATTTTTCCCGGTAATTAAACCCATCGCGTCGAAAGAATCCGTCGAGATACCGAAAATTATTTCAAACTCGTAAATCTTGCGCCAATGGGCATATTCATACTTTTTAAGACGGGTGTCTCCTAATAAAATTATCACTACCCCCTCTGCCATAGGATCCAAAGTACCGGTATGACTCGAAAGTGTGCCGTACCGCTCACCCACTATCTGAGAAAGGCGGTTTGTCGACACCCCGGTGGGCTGCCAGACGGCTAAAATGTTATCTTTTGCTTTATACACGGCCTTATTCTATCATTACCGCATGAAGTGGGTAAAAGGTAATAAGACAATTGAAATATCGGTGGAAGAACTAAGAGAATTAACCGCCAAATACACTAAAGTTCACATCGACCTGGGCACGGGAGACGGAAGATTTGTGTATGAGGCAGCCCTACGCGACCAAAATACACTATATATAGGTGTAGACCCGGTAGAAAGGCAGCTGCGCGAATATTCCGTGAAATCCGTACGTAAAGGGCTTGGTAACGCTATGTTCTTGGTGTCTTCTTTAGAAAACTTACCGGCTACCCTGGCGGAACTTGCCGGTAAAGTGAGCGTTATTCTCCCCTGGGGGTCGCTTTTGGGGCAGATAGTAAACCCGTCGCAGGAAGCCGTAAATAAGCTCTCTGCGCTGTTAAAGCCTTCCGGAGAGCTGGAAATAATACTGGGATACTCTCCTGATTTGGAGCCCTCTGAATCGGACAGGCTGGAGCTTCCCGATTTATCTCAAGAATATGTTGAAAATGTTATTGTACGGGCATTTGAGACACCATCTGCCGGCATGAAAAAAGACATGTTGGAGATTTTCCCTAAGGAGAAACTCACCGATATTGGCTCAAATTGGGCTAAAAAACTGGCTTTTGGTAAACCACGTCAGATATACCGTCTAACCTTAATAAAAACTCCCTGATTTTCATTTTTACCCTTTATCGTGTAAGATTCGAGTTCAATAACCGAAAACTAGAGAGAGGAGGAGAGAAATGATTGTTATGAAGGGGCCACATGTGTCGTACTTTGCTGCCAGCAGACTTGCTTACGCTATTCACAAAATTGACAGTCTTGCGGTGGTAGTCCTTGACGATAAGGGTCGTGTGACCGTCAGAGAGATGAGTAAAGCCGAGGATGTCGAAACATTCCTCCGCGATTTAGTAAATTCGCGCTACCATTTAGGCGGAAGAAAATGGGAAGGCTTCAATGTACGTTTGGTGCGTCTCAATGAACCGACAGTCGGTTCCCGACGAGATATCATCGACTTACGATGAGATTCTAAATTGGGGAGCCAAGCCACGGGACACAGCCTCTTTGACCGAGTTAGAATACGGATTCACCTCGGAAAGAAACCCGTCAAGGCTATTGAATAAGCTAAAGGGCCAAGGTGTAGTTCTTGAGTGGAAATTCCTATCCAAGAACAAATCTACAAATTCCAAAGGCCCGATTAAGTCACTGGTGAACAAAGCCAAAACGTTTGAAGAACTCAAAAAGCGTTTCGGCACATCTCTAGGCGGCAAACCCTAAAAAAGTTTATGCCGCCTTTTCTTTTTCCCATGTAATTCTGTGATAACATAAAATACAGTTGTTAAGCCTCAAATGTTGGATTTTTGGCCTGAATAATGGTAAATTTTGACTCGTTAGGTATCGGGGTGTGGCGCAGTTGGCTAGCGCGTTCGCATGGGGTGCGAAAGGCCGCAGGTTCGAGTCCTGTCACCCCGACCATTTTTTTTCTACCACTAGACTAGGGAATTTCCGCATACCTGCGTGCTATACTAACACTATACGTTTTGGTAAACATATGATCTCACTACCTAAATTACGTTTAGTTTTTGTAGTAATACTGGTATTTCTGGGTTTAGCCCTCAGGATAAAATATTTTGATCAAATTGGGGGAGATCACGAAACATACAAAAAGGCGGTTACGGAGTTCCTTTCAGGTGAAAACCCTTATAAATATACGGTGGCGTCGTTCGAAAACACGGAATTAAAAAACGGATACGCTTACTTCCCCACACTTTTATATATACAGTCCGCATTAGTTAAGTTAAACGGTGTGATTAATTTAGACTGGCCGACCAAGCATATGTGGAAGGTGCCGGTACTTATTGCGGATATGTTGATCATCTGGCTACTTGCCATAAGGTATTACAGGAAAGATTTTTACTTTTTTCTTGTTTCTGCAGCGTTCTGGTTGTTCAACCCTCATATATTGGCCAGGAGCGAATATGTCCTATACGATCCTTTAGCGGTACTCTTTCTGTTGCTGGGCATGCTACACGTAGAAAAAAAAGGTTTTCTGAGCGGGGTCTTTTTCGCTATATCCGTATCACTTAAATCGTTCGGGGTAATTCTGCTGCCGGTAATATTTTTAAAATCTAACAACAAAGTTCGGTGGTTGCTAGGAGGCGCCTTAGTAGCTGTGTTAATCAGCCTGCCGTTTTTAAACGACTTGAAAACCTACCTGGCAGGAACCATACAGGTTCACGCTGAAAGAGGCGTCCAAGGCAGGCCGTTTTTGACCTTTCTCTCTTTCTACGGCTACAAGTACGGAATAAACTTTTACCAAACAATCTACTCAGGCATTTATACCAAACTAGCAGTAATACTGCCCTGGCTGACCGGCATATTTTTATATTTCAAGAAAAAGGGTGCGTCGGTTTTTCAACTTTCACTTATTCCCGTTACAATCTATTTTTTATTGACACCCGTAATAAGCAGGACACATCTGCTGTGGTTTATACCCGTCATATTAATAGGGCTGTACGACACATTTAAGGAAAACAAAAAATTGATATACTCTGCCGTCGCCACTCTATATATTTTTCTATACATGTACTTACGTATTTGGAACACCGGGTTTATGATTTACGAGTGTTCGATGCTGTCCGTCTATCCTTCCGAAAAAGCTTCGACAAGGATTTGCGACAAGCGCGATGAATTTGGATTTAGCCACTGTCCGGAAAGTCTGGGAAGATGTTTACCACATTGCTGCATAAAATAACTAAATACCCCGTGGTTCAAATAATCTTGGTTGCGGTTGTTTTCGTATTAGGAATTTTGATCCGCACCCAATATTTTGACCAGGAAAGTAAAGACATATATGCATATACGAAAGCTATAGCGGACCTCACTTCAGGTATTAACCCCTACAAATGGACGGTAGAAACTTTTTCAAATATCGACGATCCTTCAAATCACGGGTTCGCTTATCTACCCGGAATGCTATATTTAGACACCGCCTTGATGTACCTGGGTGATTTCCTAAAAATCGATTTCAAATACATTTGGAAAGTACCTGTCCTAATTGCCGATATCGGTATAGGCATCTTCATTTTTCTTGCAACCAGAAAAAGATCCTTTTTTCTCAGGATTTTAATGGTAGCTATATGGTTTTTTAATCCATACGCGTACTTCAGAGGCGGTTACACATATTTCGACCCGATTACCATTTTCTTTATGTTGCTTTCTTTGTATTACCTGGAAAAAAACAGTGTAAAATCAGGATTGCTTTACGCTCTGGCCATTTCCACTAAAACATTTCCTTACTTAATCTTTCCGGTTTTTGTGTTTACATTGCTGCCGGTTTCCATCACGCAATTTAAACAGAATAAAAATATTTTAAAAACCGAACTTGCCAAATTTCTAATGGCAGGATTGGCAGTCGCTATATTGATAAGTCTGCCCTTCATGAAAAGCGTTGAAGATTTTTCCACATATTTAAACGGCGCGGTGTTTGTTCACGCAGAAAGATTTGTGCAGGGAAGGCCGTTCTTGTATTACATAAGCTACTACTGGAAAATAGAGCTCTTCAGAATTATCCCCTTCGGTGTATACACGATTTTGGCATCCTTTTCCGGTTGGATACTACTGGCATTTGTATGGTTTAAAAAAATCACTAAAGATAAATACATTTTGTCGGTGATACCTTTCCTCACTTTTTATTTATTCACGCCGGTACTAAACAGAACATATTTAACGTGGTTTTTGCCGCTATTTTTAATTGCAACAACGAGAATTTTCAGGAAGTGGTATTACGTCGTGTTGGTCAACGCTACTTTTTATGTGTTTTGTGCGTGGTATCTTATCCCGTGGGAACGCGGGTTTCACGAGTGGCATCCGTAATAAACCGAGACAGATGTATAATTAATCAATGAAACTCCCGAAATCGTTAACAACAGTAACGAAGTTTTCGAAAATTCTAGCCCTCCTCTTATTTATAACACTTCCGTTCTTTTGGTTCCTTTTGGGATTAATAATCGGTGTGAGACAAGGTGGTATGGAGAAGAGCTGCCCTTCTGCTGACGTAAGAACAACCGATTTATACTTTCCGGACCAACTTAAAACTACTCATACCTACGACGGGCATGACTATGCGGAAGTATGGCGCGCAAACATGAATATCCCGATAAGAAACTCCACTAGCTACGCCGGAATAGTAAGGAAAACAATAGAATCAACTCAGTGGCAGGAATATATAAAAATCGTGAGCACCCCGGATCAATCAAAAAATAATCCTTACAAATTTTGGGTTGGGGACAGTTTTTATTTATTGCTGGTCGACCAAAACGGCGGAGGAAGCGGAGAAGGTGTTGCAAAACTAGTCGGGATAAATGTTGAAAATGACACTTACGAACAGCTAAAATGTTTCTACTACGTCCCAGAAACTCACAAGAATCTTGATGTGGGAAGTTTGATGGCCGCTGAAGATTCGGATAGCACGAACTGTGATAATTACACGCTAGAGTTTAAGTAAAATATTAGTCGCTCCCGTCTACACAGAAACTCCCGACGTACGCTTTTTTTCCAACCGACCCGTACAGCAACGAAGAATATTCTTCGTTAAAAATCAAAACATCCAAGTTATTCTTAATTCTGGGAAGAGTCTTTTTTCTCACTTCGGCGGGTTTAGGATTTTCCAATCCTTTAGAAGAAATTACCCTGCCCAAGCTTTCTACTTTCTTAGATAAAGATGAGTTGCTATCCAAAGTGTAATCCTGGATAAAACATGCCGGGTCAAAACTCCCCTGTCTTGGCTCTAACCCTGTAAAATCTTCCGACTCCCTCACTACAATATGATTTATGTAGGTGTCATTGAACTCGATTTGTGTACTCATCCCCGTCTTTTGTCTAAGTTCCTCCAACTGTCTCCACATTAATGTATTTCTTGCCGAAAAATCCCACTGCAAAATAGAAGAGATTAAAGCCAGTAATAAAATGGACATGTACACGCAAACCTTATTCAGCGAATTTCCTGCTCCCAACCGTCCGAATACAAAAAGTAGTAAAAATAAAAATGGCGGAAGAAGGTAGCGGTCATACATATCGGAGGATAACAATAGAACTCCAAAATTTAAACCGGCAGCCATAATAAGGAATATTTCCTGTTTGCTCAATTTTATCCGCCGTGCGATGTTTTTAAATCCGGAAACTGTGTAGAGTAACACTTTGGCAAAACCAAATCCCCACACAGCCGCTAAGAATAGCTTAGTAAAAATATTGTCAAAAAGACTAAAGTTAGACCTGAAATCAGACTTCGCATACAGCTCTTCGATATAGAGCATATTCCCCATCGGAAAAAGATCTGTCCTGAATAGAATGATGCCCGCAAGTGCTGTAATAAGCATCGCAATAGCCTTTCTCCAAATACCCTTTAATCGACTGCTGATTCCTAAAAACGCCGGTGACAGAAATATAAGTAAATACTGAGGAGCATACAAAAGTGTGCTTAAACGCCCCGCTATATCATCAGCCTCTAAAAACCTTCTGTTAGCTCCAAATCTTGGCCAAAAAAATGACACGGCCATGGATACGCAAAGGAATAAGACCGTAAGAATTAACTTCCGAACATTTTCTTTTTTGAACGGAACCGCGCAAAGTATCAAAACAGGCAGAAATATTAGTATTCCGTTCTGGCGCACCGCTGCAGCCAACAATGCAAAGAACAGACCGGGTATTAAATTCCTGTACGAAGGTACGGTGAAATACCGTACAAAAAAGTAGGTAGCAGCCGACAGGAAAAACAAAAGGTAGTTGTCCGTCATAAAAGTGAAAGAAGAAGCAAAGACTAACGGATTAAAGAACAGGGTTAACGCCCCAGCAACCGCATAAATTTTTCTCGAACCCAGCAATCGCAAAGTTTTATAAACAATAAATGCAGTTCCTATTGAAATGAGAAAAGTTAAAATCTGGAGATTTATGTATTCCAAGCCAAATATTTTTGACCACAGTAGACCCAAAAATCCCTGCGCAACAAAAGAAGGATCAAGCTCGGCGTTAATCTTAAAAATACCCAATGAAAATGCCTTTACCTGCCAAAAGAAAACCCAATCGTCGTTTACGGGATAGTTTCCGAACATACACCTATTATACTAACTGAATGGGGATTACTATACGGCTTCCGCAACGGAGATAACTTGATCTTTTTTCTTCTTAGCCAAAATCGATACTACCAAAAGTGCGATCATATCAATTTGGCACAACAAGCATACCGGACAAATCACCTGTAACTGAAAAATTTCGATGTACGTAAGACGCAAACAAAACAGGGTACCGAAAATTGCTGTTCCAAGCATTAATTTCTTTTTACCAAGAAAGGCTGCTATCAAAATTACCGTATATCCGATAAGACCAAATAAAGCGGTCGGGATACCCAAAGTTGTTGATATTTGTCCGCTTATAACTGCATCGCAATTTATTGTGTCACTTATTGTGCACAATCTATATGCCGGCTGAGTGACAAAATTCACGTACAAATACAAGGCCAATCCTATTCCGATTGCTGCCAGTATTTTTGCGATGAATAAATATTTTGATGTGGTCATATTAACGGGCGGGGGCTTTCACCCCCGCAAATGCAATGTTTTTTACAGTTTTGCCAAAGCGTCGGAAAATGCCCAGAAGGCATCATTTCCTCCGAGCTTACCTGCACAAAGTGCAGCTTCGGATTTGGATCTGGCGGTCGGGTGCAATTGATCTAACGGAAATTGCCTGTATATCCAGGCAACTTTTCCTGCATTACTATCTAACAAAGTCTGCAATGTAGGATGAACTCTCTTGCAGAAAGGACAGTCGTAGTCGGAGTACTCAAATAACAATACACGGGAAGATTTGTCACCTTTGACGTAATCTGCGTCGTTTAAAGCTATCAGGCTCTCAACTTTTTCAAGTTTAAACTCCTGCGTACCTAGTGTTGTGCTTTTCCCGGCAATTACATTGTCAAGAAAAAGTTGCATGGTAGCAGAGTCGACTGCTCCGGGTATAACTGCGGAATTTCCGGTCTGCGTGTCGAACAAGATTATACCGGGAGTTCCCTGCACACCTGCGCTTTGTCCGCCTTTTTCCTCTTCCTCTACTCTGCTTTTTGTGTCGCGGTTATCAACGCAGGTCTTAAAAGCGCCTGAGTCTAAACCTAAAGAGGACGCTAACGCCACTGAATCAAATGTGGCAGGTACTTCTGCACCCTGGGACGGAGCTCCTGTATTCTTATTCGCCTCTTCTAATTTTCCCACTTTAGAAGATAAACTACCGATGTAAAAAGCTGCACCAACAAGAGCGGCGACGAGCACTAACTGAATAATGTTTGAATTTTTAGAACTTTCCATAAACACCTCCTGTCAAAACAAATTTGTATCCATCTATATTACATAAGGGGCCTGAGACATGCAACCTTCACATAAAAAACTACACCTAACGGAAACGGCTTAGTTTTGACTGCCTTTTTTGGCGAACTGCCGCACAATGTAGGTCTTTCTACCTGAAGATTCGAAGTAAGTTCTCATACTTAACTCCCCTATCATACCCATCATCATTGACTGAACACCCACAATTATCAACAGAACCGACAGAATCAGTAACGGCCTGTCTCCTATACTCTGTCCCATAAACTTCAGCACAGTAAGATAAAATGCTCCCAAACCTCCGAGGCCCGCAATTAACGCGCCCGCAAAGCCAAACAATCTGCCGGGCATGGCCTTAAAAGGTTTTGTAGAGAAATAGAGCATGAAAAACAGAGTGACCAGATCCAGCAGAACCTTAATCGTCCTTTTGTGTCCTTTATAGTAAGACTCACCGTACTCACGGTCTTTGAACTCAACTTCAAATTCGGTCATTTTCGCTCCGTATACTTTTACGTAATCTGGAATGAAGCGGTGCATTTCTCCGTATAAACGTAGATTCTCTACCAAAACCCGTCTGAATCCTTTCATACCCGAGCCTCTATCCTGCATAGTTACTCCGGAAATTTTTGTAATTATTTTATTGGCCATACCACTCTTTGCCTGACGACCGGCTTTCTCGTCGCTCCATCTTCCGACTCTATGAGTATTCACAAAATCGTAGCCGTCATCTAAATATTGGATGACTTTAGAAACGTTTTCCAAAGATGTTTCCATGTCGGCCGACACCGTTATAACGTAATCTCCTGTGGATGTATCAAATCCGGCCATGTATGCGGCACTTTGTCCGAAATTAGCCATTAAATTAACTCCGATTACGTTGTAATGTTTTTCAGAATAATCTTTGATTACACCCCATGTTCCGTCTTTACTTCCGTCGTTGACGGCAATTATTTCGAAGGTTTCGCCTGATTGCTTTTCAAGCTCCAGCAAGCCTTCAATTGTCCTATTTATATTTTTCTCTTCGTTGTAGCAGGGTATGACTAAAGATATAAGTCGATTTTTTTCCATATTTTCTCCTTAAACCAATCCACCTCTTTTTTGAGTCCGACCTGAGGGGTCGTAACTGGATTGTAACCTAATATACGCCTCGCTTTATCAATACAGGCGTGGGTTTCCTTTTGATCTCCCGGTCTTTTTGGCTTAATGTCCAAAACGGCCTTTTTTCCTAGAACATCTTCTACGATTTTTATACCCTCTCCGGTTGTAATGGCCTGGTCGGTACCCAGGTTAAATATCTCACCCGCACTTTTTTCGAAATTATCGAGAATGAGTACAAGCCCGTCGATAATATCCCCAACGTAAGTGTAACTGCGGAGATGCTCCTGACTCCCTTCAAAAAGAGGGAACGGCTTGTCGTTAAGTATCCCGTCTATCAATTTAGGATACAGCTTTTCAGGTCTTTCTCTTTCACCATAAACCGAAAACAGCCGTGCAGATGCTGCCGGAAATCCTTTATCTCTAAAGTAAGAGAGAACGAGCTGTTCTGCAGCAAGTTTCGTGACACCGTAGTTTGATGTAGGTTTTGGGGCTGTAGTTTCGTCCTCAGTAGCGTGCGCGCCGTATATCGAGGAAGTAGCTATGTTTATAAACTTCTTCGTCCCTGCGGACCTTGCAGCCTCTATCAGGTTATTAGTGGCAATGAAGTTGTTGTTTAAATAATGTTCGAACGGGGTTGTTGCGGATATTCCGGGTTGTGCGGCAAGATGAAAAATTGCGTCGGCTTCCTGCAAAACATCGCTTACGTCATCGGACACCAGATCTCTTTTCTCGATAGAAATTCCTTTGTCTTCAAGATCCTTGGCATTCAACTTTTTAAGCTCGGGGGTGTAATAAGTATTAAAACTGTCTATTCCTATAACATCATGACCCAAACCTTTCAACCTCTCGGAAAGATGCGATCCTATAAAGCCTGCGGCTCCTGTTACAACAATTTTCATATTGGGCAATTATACTCTTTTTTCGCTCTCTTTTTTGGCTTTGGGCGGCGTAATGTTAGGCTCCGAGCCATATTTTGGCAGGGGCAATTTAAGGACCGGAGTGCCTTTTAGAACCCAATTTAAAGCATTTACGGCAGCATGCCCCATTTTCAGACCTGTATAAGAGCCTGGTCCCGGATAAGCTTTAAATGAGGAGACCTGGTCTAGCCTGAGATTATTTTTTCTCAGAATTTCCGAAAGTGCATCGGCAGGATCTGCCGCAACTGTCAGGCTGTCTTTTTTGAACCAAAATAAAAGGGTCTTTTCAAAAAGGGACACCGTTGTTTGTTTTCTTAGCCTCGAATCAATGTAAATTTTGAACATGTATTTTCCTTTCATTTTCGGATAGGATTTCAAAAAATATCCGCAAGGTTTTTTCCGGTAAGTATTTTTCCGCTACTTCAGGCCATTCAATAAACACTATGGAGTCGGGTTGGCTCAGATAGTCGCCTATTCCCAAATCTTTAATGTCGGAGGAATCCTGCATTCTGTAAAGGTCGAGATGGTGAATATATTTTATTTCAGAAGTTGAACTGCCCCCGCTGTATATTCTTGAAACAACAAAGGTCGGGCTTTGAACTCTGTCGGTGAACCCCAGTGCTTTGGTTACCATTGAGACGAAAGTTGTTTTACCCGCACCCAGGTCTCCGTACAAAGCTATGGTATCACCGGGTTTTATTTTTGCAGCTATTTCTTCTGCGAATTTTTGAGTTTGTTCCGTATTAGCGGCCACAATTTCCATGAGAATGCGCCTCCGATTAACGCTCCCAAACTATCTACCTGAATATCAAAAAAGCTTGCGTTCCTAAATGGGGTAAAAAGCTGGTGCAGTTCGTCGAATATCCCGAATATCATGGTTAACACAACCGACAACGCCACTTTTTTTGTGGCGTAGTAATAAGAGATGCACAGAGCGACAAAAAAGAAAAAGTGCCCGTTTATGTGATAACTTTCTTTACCCAAACCCACGGCGTCGATGAAGGGTCCTTTAATAGATGAAAAAAGGGATATTACAGCCATTACTACAATGGCCGGGATCCATCTTTTGTAGCTTTTCAGGGTTTTTAGCACCTCAGTATTCTATCATTTTTGGCGTCCTGAAACCCATAAACCCACCTAGTGTGAAACAAACAAGACAAAATACAGCGGCTTTTATATTTTTTCCCTTTTCTTCAGATCCGGCGGATAGCACAGCCCCGTCAATTTCAGGCGGGGGTTTTTCAAGGAAATAACGGCCAAAACTCCCATGTTTTTCCCTGAACCAGGCAAGATTACAAATTCCTCCGGAGTTTACTGCAGAAATTAGCTCTCCCTTTCCGTCATAAATATCAAAACCCAGCTTAAAAAATGGTCCGCTCACAGAATTTACTTTCACATAATTCAATTTGGGCAACGGAAACCTTCCTGCAGAAACGGGTATAAGCTTTTCAGCGCCTTCTTCTACAACATCATAAAACTCAAGTGCTGAATGTTCGTTTTTAACTGCCACGCGGTATACGTCTTCACCGGAAAGATTGATCTTAAAAATTCCTCCGGGATACACACAGCGCCCGGAGTATGTTGAAAATGCTTCAACCTTAGTAGTTAAAAGGAACGACACAAAAAGTAAAATCAAAATCTTCACAAAAATAATATGCACGTTGGGGAAAGAAAAATAACAACGAGTTGTCTATACAGAGTAGAGCTTGTTACTTACTACAACCTATTTACTTATAATTCTGTAGGTGCCAGTAAACGGTCATGTAGTCGTCGTCGTGGAAAATGAACACCCCGTTAGCACCATCACCAAGACAGTTTTTGCAAAAATAGGCGTCACCATCACCAACCGCGTATATGGGCGAGCTCGGTGCTCCCACCAAATCTAAAGCCGGGTGCATTTTTCCTCCGTTGTCTGAATATTTGTAACAATTATCCCCGTAGCTATTTGTAACTTTCACAGAACCCGCAATCGGCCAGTCCCAATCACCTTTTCCTACTGTTTTGGTTGTAACACCACAGTCATACCATGTGACAGTCTTTGATTCCAATTTCTTGAGAGGATCTACTGTATTGCTGTAGTACCAATTCCAACCGTTTATTTCGGATAACGACGAGTATCTGTAGACACCGAAGTGCAAGTGCTCCCCCGATGAGCGCCCGGTGTTGCCTTGAATTCCGATTAGCTCTCCCTTTTCAACCTCTCTTGATTCGGTATTTATCAATACGCCGACAGCCCCAAGAATTTGTTGCAATTCACGTTGCGCCTCTTTCAGCAAGTCCTGGTATTTATTCTCATCGTTCTGGGTAGACTCCAATAATTGTTTCTTTTCCTCTTTCTGAGCGTCCAGCTGTCCTTTATAAACATCCAGCGAAGCTTTTTCGTTCAGTAGTTGGGATTTTAGCTTTTCCTCTTCCTCTTTTTTCTGCTCGAACAGATTTTTCTGCATATCGTACCTGGTCTTTGTATCTCCCATCTCTACCAGAAGTTTGTTGTCGTACCTTTCCATAGCCTTGAGGTATTCTACTTTTTGAACCATAGTCTCCAGAGTTACCGAACCAAAAAGCACGACCATGGTGTTTTCATCCCGCGATTTATACCTTTCCCGTATCCTTGCCGACAATACATCTTTTTGGTAATCAATAGACTTTTCAAGCTTAACGATACGCACCTTTAAGTCTTCGATGTCTCCCGCCAATTTTTGAATCTCTTTTTCAGTCTTAGCAATTTTTGCAATGGAATTTTGTATCTTAAGTTCCGTCAGACCTATTTGGCTGTTCATGTATTCTATTTCGTTCGCCAAAGTGCTTGCCCGGCCTTGGAGCTCGTTTATCTTCTTTTCGTACTTTTCAATCTTTTCTTCCAATTCTTCAACATCGTCAGGATTCGACGAAGTCTGCCCCAACACGTTCACCAATGGGACCAGAAAAAATATTAAGGGTAAAACCCATAACAGCATTTTTTTACTTAACATAACTTTAATAATTCAGATATTTTTTGATAGCCGCCGAGCTTCCGAGGTAACCCAAGAGGAAACCTGAAAGAAGCAAAATGAAGGTGAGGATTATTGAGAAAACCCACGGCGCCATAAAAACACCCGATAAAAATCCAAGAGCCAGTCCCTTGGGAAATACATTGGTGAGGGTAATTCCGATACCCAGAAAAATCATTATCACAGAGGCAATAAAAGACGAGAATAATCCGAAGTACACTCCCTGATGTATAAGCGGCGATTTAACATAATCGTCTGACGCCCCCACCACTTTCATAATCTCGAACTCAACGCCCTTGGAATTTATGGTTGTTCTCAACGCCGCAATGACGACGGAATATGAGATTACGAAAAATATCAGAACCAAAAGTATACCTACGATATAAACTATAGTGCTCCAGAATTTGAAACGGGACACCACGTCTTCGAAGTATCTTACTTCTTCCACACCATCCACAAGCTTTAGCTCTTCGGCCAAAGGTTTCAGGTTGGAAATGTTACCGGCGCGGACTTCCAAACTCGCGGGAAGTATGCTTGCTGAAACAGACTCAAGCAGCACAGGCTCGTCCTTATTTATTTCTCTGAAAATTCTCAAGGCGTCTTCTTTTGAAACATACACCATTTCGGACACTCTTTTATCTTTTGCCAAATTGCCCTTCAAAAAGGTAATTTTATCTTCGCCAAAATCGTCTTTGAAAAAAACCGTAACCTGGGCTTGATCCTCCAGATACCTGAGTGCGGTCTGGGAAAATACAACAATATTTATCAACAATCCGAGCAAAACAAATGTAACTGTCATTATTAAAATGTTGGAAACACTCAGCAACTTCTCCTTTTTTACATTCGCCATGAAAATTGACCAACTTTTAGGCACGGTATTTGCCCCCTTTCTTATCAGAAATTATCTGACCCCTCTCAATGCGGAGAACTCTCTTTTTCATCGCATTCACAATCTCCTGGTCATGCGTAGCCATTATAACCGTAGTTCCCAAAGAATTTATCTTTTCTAAAACTTCGAGCACATCGTCAACGGAATCGGGATCTATCATTCCGGTAGGTTCGTCGGCCAATATCACGTCGGGTTCGTGCGCCAACGCGCGGGCGATAGCAACTTTTTGCTTTTCTCCTCCCGACAGCTGTTTGGGATATTTAAACATTTTGTCTGTCAGACCGACCATATTCAAAACATTTGGCACTATGCTCCGGATCTCTTCTAAACTTGAATCGGCAACTTCCAAAGCTACTGCAACATTGTCGAACACGGTCTTTGAGTCTAAGAGCCTAAAGTCCTGGAAGACCACGCCGATCTTTCTTCTCAGATCAGGCACAGATTCTTTTGGAATATTTATGATACTTTCACCGTTGAACAGGATGTCCCCGCCTTCCGGTGTTTCCTCTTTAGTCAGTAATTTGATTATTGTGGACTTACCGGCTCCCGAAGGTCCTACCACGAACATAAATTCTCCGGGTTCAACCTTAAATATCACGTCGTCCAGTACCTTCTTTCCGGGATCGTATTCCTTAGAAACGTTGATAAATTCAATTTGCGGCATTAATAATGACCTCCTCGACCAATAAATACTTGGTTCCCGATTTAGCACGTAGTTCGGTGCCCCTAACCTTAACATTCAAACCTTCGGCCAAAGCCAGCTTGTCATCCTCTGCCCTAAGAAGTGCAACTTCTTTACCTGATGCATCCACCAAGGCATAGGAGATTTCATCGCCGGGATAGTATTCGGGATTAGTATAGGCGACCCGCCCTTCAAGAATTACCGTAGTATCAACCACAGGCGGAGGAAGCATTGTGTCAGTCTCCGTTTCACTTTGTTTTAATATGAGGTTGTTAAGATAGCCTATGAAAATGCCGATTCCCAGGAAAACTATTGAAAGCGCTACGGTCACGGTTATGAGCTTGCGGCCTTTCAAAGCCTCGGCGTTATTGTAGATGTCTTTGAGCAGTTCCATAAAGTATATAAATTATACAGCTATATTCTAACATCGGGAAAATGTATAAGG
>MEWJ01000022.1 GCA_001773385.1 candidate division WWE3 bacterium RIFOXYD1_FULL_43_17
TACAAATGCGTCTTTATCGGCATTTATGGTTTTGCTAAATATAAGGGTTCAGCTCCCCTGCTTGCGACTGCACGAAATCGGACTCAATCAAATCCTGTGCATCCCCTTGTTAAAGTACACGCGTATTTTACCACGAAAATAGGATTAATGATAACTATAGGTCGTAGTTCCGACGGAGCTAACGGGACATTATTTCTTTAGCTTCCCGCGCCAAATCGAGCTGTATCTGCCGTTCTTTTGTCACTACCTTTTTTTCAAATTCCCCCTTACCCTTGGCAACGGCAATTTCCAGCTTTATGCGTCCGTTTTTGAGAACCAAAGCTAAAGGAACAGCGGTCTTCCCTTTTTCTGAAATGTCACGGAGAATCTCTAGTACCTCGTTTTTGTTAAGAAGCAGTCTTCTATTCCGCTTAGCATCTTCCTCGACAAAGTTTTTGGATTGTTTAGAGTAGCGGCCAATGTACAAATTGACTACATAAAGTTCGCCGTCATCACCCTCTACATAAGAGCCCTCAAAACTTACTTTTCCCTCACGGATTGCTTTAACCTCGTACCCCTTTAATTCCAAACCCGCAACATAAGTCTCGAGGACCGAAAAATTGTGCAGGGCTTTTTTATTCTTAGCTAAAACATAGGCTCCCATAGGTCCATTTTAACAGGTTTTCGCAACGGTTGATGGTATAATTTAAGGGACTTTATGAGGTACAAATTTCTGAGTGAAAAATATATTTTTTCATTATTGCTGCTCATTTTTGCGGCGGGTGTTGGAAAAACAACTTCATACGCCGCGGACTTAACGGATCCCTCAGATGTTTTCGAACCCGGAACAACATGCCGCAAAACGGAAGATCCGAGACTCGGCGTAGTTTGCGGAGTTGTAAGAAATGCCACCCCACAGGAAGTTGATGTCGGGGGTGCCACCACGGCAAGTCCAAATCCCCCTATTGAAGGCGTCTCTGTTTATATGTACGAGTGTGACGCCAATTCCCCTACCTGCAAAAGCGACGGGGCCTTAACAAATATCTTCTCCTCAACCTCCTCCGATGAAAATGGTTACTACTACATAACAATGAGGAAGGTCGGGAACAATCAAATAAGGTATCTCGCGTTTGCCTGTGGAGGAAAATTGGCGGGACTATTTAGAATACCTTCTTACGCGAGTTTTACGTTGAACACTCCCTTAAGCTGCGTGGGTGCCTCAAGCTACGCGCCGCCCCCGCCTCAATTAAATCCGATAAGTTTTAACAAGTTGAGCTGCGATATCACGAGAACCAATCCGGAAGACACTTCTTTGCTTCCTTCATACGAGGGTACTTTTAGTCAAGCCTACAAACCTGAGCTCGAATTTAATTTTTTCCTGGAAATAACTGCTGCGGATTCTAGATATAAAGTACGGGGGGACGTACTTGGAACGGTGTTCGACTACTGGCTAAACGATCCTGACGTTACACCAACGAAAGGAGCCTTTTACCACGAAGATTGTGAGAGAATATATGGTACCCAGGATGCCGTAAGCGCTCTCTGCTTTAGTCCCGGTGCAAATGCAACTGAGCCACAAAAAGCGACAGCCCGGAATGCTTACGAAAACAACCTGTACACCAACGCCCTGTTTACCAGAATGAATTTTTTACCTAATATCCCAATCAAAAGCTCTTTACTATTTTTTAAGGACATCACTGCCAGACAGGACGTCGTAAATTACTCACAAAACCCCACCGCCCCTGCTCAACTTCTGCACACAATTTTCAGCAATTGCAGGGGAAGCGTTTACCTCAGGGAAAGAGGAGATGCAACCAAAGATGTTCTGCCCGAGTGCGACGAACTAAAATCGTGCAATTCTGCAAGTGCGACGATTGAAGGAGATTATAGAAACAGACAATATAGCGCGGGACCCGCCAGAAATTTGGCTAACCCCGCAATCTTACTGTCGGAAACCGAAGCAACTTTGGATGACAGTATGAGAGGCACAGAGGTGTGCCAAAAAGGTGGCACAAAAATAAAAATAGGCGATATACAACCGCCCTGGAGCTACTGCAAACCAGGAGAAGCGGGGTGTGCGTTTGTTTTGGACAAATCATACTGGAACCCTGAGTTTTCATATTTTTTCGGGAATAAGGGAACCTCTACAAAAGTCGGGTACAGCTTTGAAGGAACCAACGATACTTTTTACGGAGCCGGTGTAAATCAAAAAACGTTTACCAGAAACCAAGAAAAAGGAGGTGTTCCGGTAAAAGGTGGAACATATTATTCGGACAACAATTACGCCTTATCCAGAAACAACGGACTTACCCCTATTATGGCGGGAATCGCTACATCGGAACTTAGTAAAACCGCTTATAGCTTAAGCTATGTGCTTCAAAGACCCGGCGAAACTCTGGAAGATAAAGCACTTTACGATCAGGGAACAATTAAAATAGAGGACGCGGGATCAAACTTACTATCGTTCTGCGAAAATTCAAACGTTAACAACCACAACGATGTGTTCTTACCGCAAAACGAGGATTCTGTCGACGTGAACAACGATTTCAAAGGCAACCCCGACCACTACTTCGATACTATAGAACTAAGCCCGAAGGGTAAACGAACCGCCACCTCGACCATTTTCTATACAACAGCTGCAAAATTCAGAGAATATGCGTATGAAAACCTTACAAACGAAGTCACCAAAAGAATGGACATATACGACAGTCTTTTAACATCTTCTCACGGTTCCGGAAGTTATAATCCTATTACCCTGTTTCTCACCTGGGTGGGTGCGGCAATTGGAGGCATCGGGTCGGACAACAAGTCGTATTTCGACAGAACCAGCCCATATAATCTTGACCCGGGAGCGGGAGATTTGAGAGACGACATACAGGTAGGGTTTGATTTGAGCGAGGAAAATTTTGAAGACTATTTCAAACTTCCAAATGCGTCGGACGGATCACTCTCAACGTCAGATTGGGGACCTTGGTATGATAGCTGCTACACAAGAAACGAAATAGGAGCGGGAGGCAGATGCTATGAAGGATTTGGGATAACTGACATTCCAAATGAAATAACACGCACCTGTCGCGTAAACAAATGTTCCTTAATAACAGTTAAAAAAGTTACTACCTGCCAGGTCAGGGGTGACTCTGTAATAACAAGCACACCAAACCCCTCCCCATCTGAAACTGCCTGTAAAGAAACTGATTTATTTAACCAAAGCGAAAAATACTCCGATGCAATATTAAGGTGTGCTGAAGAAAAAAAGGACTGTTATAGCGGTGGTTGGGACATTGACGGGTGCGTTTTTGAAGGCGGAAGTGGTGTGACTCAACCCGCTTGTTCGCAAAACCCCTTGTCCAGCGCATACTGGCCAGCGAGCGTGATATCAAGTCCGCAGCTTCCTCACGAAGGCAGTTGTGCTGCAGATTTGCCGGGTACCACAGGTTTCTATCAATGGGAGTATTCAGGTTCCCCCGACAATAGATCCTGTATTGTCACGCTATCAGACCAAGCTACAGCTCCGGGATGCGATATGCAGGACGCAGGCCCGTATACTTGTGCCGCCGACGTTTCGAAAGATTCCAACTTCAGATCAGCTCAGGCAACGTTCAGACCGTCAACCCCTGACGTCGGCTTAGACGCGACAAAAATAATAAATAACGAAATGTGGAAAAAACTTTCCCACCCCCTTACAAACAAGGTCTACGGAAATCTTGCGTTTATGTCCGCCGACACCTCAGTAAGTCAGGACACTACCAATGTTTCTGAAAATAAAAATAAAGACATTATGGGATTTGGCGGAGCCGCACCTGAATATAAAATGATATCCGCTCACGCACTTTACGTTAATCCTTATACCGGCGGTGATACATTAAACTATCACTGTATTAACAGTGAGCTAGGTTCCAGCACGGGGTGGCTATGCCCTCTCAATCCGGTACCTATTCCGGAAATAATAAACCCGAACATGCTTGCTCAAAGCTTAGTTTCCGCATGCCAGCTTTCAACAACACAGGAATGCACAAGTAATTTTGGAAGCGGCATCGGAGCCCTCTCCCCCACCTTCAGATTAATCGTGGACGCGGCTGCGAGTATTTATCAGGTACCGGCAGCATCGATAGTAACTTATCTAAAAGTTGTGCATAAACCGGACATACCTTTGTATCAATATCTGTTTTCAACCGCAGGCGAACAGGCTCTCTTTGAAGCCAGCTTCCCCTGGTACGGTAAGGTGTCCCAATGCGATGACACAAATACCGCAGCTATAGGACCTTACGACTGGATAAAAGTTTGGTTTGATAAAGTGGATATTTCCTCGGAGTTAGATGCACTGTCCAGCGGAAGAGGCGCTGTCGCCTCGAGGTGTAACTTCCTTGATGCCACGTTCGCTGCGGCAAAAGAATTATCCGGATTAGGGTGCGCAAATTTAGAATGGCCACAGGCCTCTGAATCGATAAAGGATCTTGCGTTCGGAAACAATAGAGTCGGAGCATACTCTGATACTGAACTAGCAGGTTACTGGCAGGAAAAAGGTGCTCTATGGGCTTCATGTTACGCAGGGGCCGGCACAACTCAAACACCACAATAACGATTTATTCGCTCTTCGTTACCCAGGATTAATAACTAAGGTTGATTATCTTTTCTTCTGACCCGTACCCATAAACTCTTCAATTCTCTTTTCCATTCCTATTCCTATTCCGAAGCAATAGAGAATTATGAAGATAGGCATTGCCATTGATAAAAGTACTCCGACGCCAGCAGTTTCCACCGCGTAATCCAACGCAACGAACATGGCGATGATTGTTCCCAGAGGCAAAATAATACCCATCCCGAACAACGTGAGAGTATATTTGGCCATTCTCATAAACCATCCTTTTATCTTTTCATCGTTTCCGGGCACGGCGCCCAGTGCAAATTCCAGCGGCGCAGTTAGTATTGAAAGTATTATCTTGATGTAAATGATGATTGCTTTGAAGTTAAATATCAGCCCGGCGACCAAATATATAATTACGATTGCAACTATCGCTAACAAAAATATAGGTCCGGTACCTGTTAAAGAAATCAAAGGAATCATGGTTGCCCAAAGTCTGAGAGCTCCTCCTTGTGCAATAGTGCCCGCTATAGCAGTTCCTGCAAAACTGTCCCTAAAAACACTTTCTGCAATTGCCCAATTACTTTTAAATAAAGTCCAGCCTAAACTTCCGATTGTGGCACCGATGGGATAGCTGAACGTAATCAATATTATGGCTATTATTATTCTGGGCAAAGCATACTGCACACTGACCACCAGCTGTGAGCTGATTTTTCTTCTCAATATAATTATTATTCCTGTGTAAAGAAGGATGAGGGCCATCAAAGCATACGCAAGGTTTCGGAATACTTTCCAGGTACCTAAAATCGAATTAAGCAGGGCATGTCCGTAGTCCTGCGTTTGTGCAAATGTTCTGTTAACCAGAGGCACCCTTGATAAAGTATCGTTGACATAAAAAGCAAGGTTAGCGGGCAAAGGCTCGTTCATTGTAAAATTCTCGGTTAGATAAGCGGCGCCCAGCAAAGTTCCGGCAACACGGCTTTGTGAGTAGGAAGCTAACCAGTTGGTTGTCCCTGCCGAGCCTCCGGAAGGTTGGGAATTTAGCATTTGATCGCACACTGCTGTATCGGTTCCCGCGCAATCGTAAAAGTACCCGATGCCCCCTGTTGTAGGTAAGCTAAGTTGGGCGGCCACATAGCTACCGCAATTTACAGTCTCTGTTATTCCGAATCCTGAAACGGTACTATATGCAGAAGTAGCCACGGATGTAACAAAATCTTTTGTCGTTAAAGGAATTCCCAGTAAGTCGCTGAAAAGATTTTTGTCGAACATTCTTTTTTCAACTTCGCATTTCGGATCAGCGGCAAAAACCGGCCCCTGCCCCAGAGAAAGTATGAAAGAAAAAATGACGATAGGTAATAAAAATTTCGTTGTTTTACTCATAAATTCCTTTAAATAAATGGTTTCCTTTTTGTCCCCCTAATTATAGAATACTATCATATGGCAAACAATCCCCTATTTCCGGGGTACATACCACAAAAAGAGGGGGACTCTACAAACCCGCTTTTTCCGGGGTATTCTCAAGGACAAAGGGCTTATAGACCTCCTCCCGGAGTTCCCCTCGGAAAATATGAATACAACGCTGACTACTGGTTAGAGCAGTTGGATCAGATGTCCTTCGACGCGGGAAATCTTCCGAAGTGGTTTTTAGATAGGTATGTCGACGATTTTAAAAGCAATCTGAAAGCAAATTACAATCCTGGCGATATTCCGGTTGAGCAGCTGGATGATTACGACCAAGACGTTATGCCGGGGGTATCCAGCATTAGCCTGACCCTCGATCCAACAGAATGGCAGGATCCCGGCAAGGTATTGGAAAAAACAGCTAAAAGCTGGATAAAGGCCGGTACCGGTCTGAGGTTTCAGAAAAAAGGCTGGGGGCTTGAAGCGTGGCCGATAGATTTAACTGACTATGACACCCGGGTTAAATCGGGCATGTGGCGAGTTGCGATGGGATTGCAAGAGGATGTTAGCCCCCTGGGGAGAGAGGGAGGAGTGTCAATTACTTCCGCAACTAAAGCAATGGCAGGTTCTCCGGACAGCAGTGGAACGCTTTTCAACTTTCCTGAAGCCGACTACGTCGATGGAGTGGTAAAAATTTATGAAACGATGGCTAAGAATGTTGTGGATGTCCAGAAAGTTATGCAGTCCGGTCAAAAAAGAGACGGCAAGTTCGACAGCTTTGTGTCATCTCTATCCAAAGGAATTGGAACAGAGCTTAATGGAAAATACAGTGTGCCCGACCTCGATGATTCCGGAGTCCAGAAAGTCGACAGCAAGGGAAATCCACTGACCAAATCCAAAAGCCGTTTAGAGCTCTTTTCGCAACTCTATTCCGACCCCAAACAAGCGGAAAACTTCCAAAATGCCGTAAAAATATTAGCCGAAAAAAACAAACTGGCCAACGATATGGATATAGGTATGGACGGAGCTATATCAGGAAGATTCGGGCTTAAGGGCGCCCTCAAAGCAAGAATTTCCGGAAACACGGACGAAGAAGCCCGTTGGGACTCCAAAGAAAGTCCTACAGGAACTCAAACGCGATTTGACGCAAAAATGGCGTCTTTAAAAACAAACATCTCTAATAGGTTGGCAGCAACCGGGGACGACTCGATTGACCAGATTATTGAGCGCGTAAAGAAAATTGATTTGGCATCCGCAACAGCACTTCAGAAACATACTGATATGTATAAAGAGTATTTACGTAAAGTACAAGACGCTCTTAATACGTACACGGGGGATGACCGGCAGCTATATAACAAAATAGCGAACATTACGGTGAACGGAAAAGAACTTACCGGCGGCGGTTTATTCGACCCAAGCATTCACCGCGGGCTACTAAGACAGATGGAAAGCGACATCATACTGCCCGGAAAGTTAACAAATATTGATAAAAGATTTCAAATAGGTACCTATCTTAGCGAGCTTGAACAGCTGTCAAAACAACCAAACCTAAAAGGAGAGACCTTAGAGCAACTTTTTCAAATGGATGGGCAAGTCTATAAAGGCTTTTTCGCAAACAAGGCGCGGATGGTGGCCTCCAGGCTGGAGATAGATAGGGGTTCTTACGCGATACAGGAATTTTACGACGCTGTAACAGAAGGAAAGTTTATGGAGAGGTACGTTTGGAACAAGCTGTCTAAGAAACTGGTCGGGTATACCCCGGGGGAAATTGCGACACAAACTCTTAACAAAGTCGGATATTTTGGACTGGTTATCGACGATAGCTACATTTCCGAGGGACTGAGAAACAGTAAACTCTTTAATGATGTTTTCCGTCATAAATTTACTGTAGAACTTGACAATAAAGACGGAATATTCCAGGGCGGAAGCAAAATAAAGGCGACATTTCTTGGCGACAAACGTCTGGCCGCAGTTGAAACTTTAGGAAACACGTTATCAAATGTCAGCCCTCTCGGTGATGCCGATTTGCTTGACTTGATAGGAGGAAAAAGAAAAATCACGGATGTTCTCTTAGACGAAAACGGAAAAACTGTTTTCGACGCCAGCGGCAAAATAGCACAAAAATATTATGGTAAAAAACTACCAGGTTTTTGGAGTAAGGATGATCATTTTCTTGAAACCGTACAAAAGCAAATTGACGATTTTCGCGAATGGCTGGCACAAAACGGAGCGGCTGTTGGTATCTCCTTGGCAGACTTTGAGGCAATGGACGCAACTGCTCAAAAACAAGTTCTTGCGCTTTTCCACGGTCTAAATAAAGAAAACCAATTCTACGGCTCTCTAAAGATAACTAAAGAGTTCTCCGGTGCAATTCAAAGACTGGGGCTGAGCCTAAACAAACTACAAAACAAAATTTTCGGTTTTGAGCTTTTTCAACGAATCATCCGCCCCGCTCTCCAAATAAAAACAATTGTTGCAGAAAAAATCTCGGATGTTGTGGCTACTCTTATAACCAAATTCGCGACCAAATTCCTCCACGTAGCATCCGGCGGCGCCACCGTTGTCTTAGATTATTTAATCGAAAAAGTTTTAAAACCTCTCGTACGCTTCATAACAAGAAAAGTTGTTGAATTCGGACAAAACTTTGTAGGGGCTCTGGCGCAGGGAGACATAAACAAAGCAATCGCACAAATAGATAAAGAGATCGGACAGGTCGTTAAGTTTTCAATGTATGTTATAGGTGTCCCGCTAATACTGATTTATATTCTCGTGTACGGTTTATTCGGAACTGTCCTCAGCTCCATATCTCCAATCGATCCGACCAGAGATAACAGCGGGTATGGAGGAACGGGAGCCGGACTTCCTCAAGGGGAAAACGCACTAATTAAGATTGAAAAGGACGTTGTGGTTACATTTAGCAGCGGGAGTCCCCCTGAAACAAACCCTGTAGAGAGTATAGAGAACAGCGAATTGGAAGTTACTGCACAATACATAATAAAAATAACTCCGAAGGTAGATATTGAGGGGGTCTCCGTCGTATTTTCCGACGTAGTAACTAAGATTACTACAAACGGAGAATCAACAGTGGCGACTCTTGCGGACAATCAAAATCTTGGGGCATTCACTGCGGGCGAAACCTACGAGATAACCCTCGACCCGGTTACAATAGGTGCCGGATTCGAAAATTCGTTAGTCAAAAACACGCTTTCCGTAGAAACTCCCAGCTTTCAGGGAACTGCCGCTGAAACGGTAACGTTCGTCAGGTATTTAAGGATAGGAACTCCCCCGGTCCCCATGGACTGTTTTGTGTTTCAAGGGTTCCCCGGGGCCGAAAGGGCTAACTTTGAAGCAGCCTTGTGGAACATCTCAGGAATTACAGGAACCTTTTTAGGCACTCTTTGCTCGGACACGAGGAAAATAACCCTCAGCAGAGTAAACGGGAGCGGCTCGTACTGCGGGTTTGCCTCAAACACCGGAATTATAACTTTTAACGACACCTGCGTCAGCTATTACACAAGGCTGAACGCCACAAGCTATCTACTGGCACACGAATTGGGGCACATCTACAATTTTTGGCGGTTAAACACAAGTACCGCTGTGACTGGTTTTCCCGGAGGGTTTGACTCAGTAAAAGGACTGGAAGGCGGAAGAACATTACCTACGTACGACGGAAACTGCAGCACAAACAACAGCGTTGGCGAGGATTTCGCCGAAACAATCGGGGATATGGTAGCAATAAACTCTTTCGGGTCTTGCTCTAAAACAGCGGTACTTTCTTACCCTCTTGGAGATTACAACGCCTTCTGGGAGAAATTCCCGTGGCACCGAAAGTTTGCTCAGGAAGTAATATTTGTACGATAATAAAAATATGTTAAACAGGATTAAAAAATACACTCCCTATATTATTTTGGCTGTCGCGCTAATCATACTTCTCGCAGTTACAAACACGGAAAAGCCTAAAGAAGGCACTCCCCCGGCAGGATTTACCACAACGACCGGAGAACAGAGCGTTGTTACAACATCTCCGTTGGATCAAACACCCGGCGACACAATATCAAGCGTAGAAGAAACTTACCAAAATCTCGAAAAAGTAGGCCAGGAAGGTGTTGGAAAAGGATTTACCATAAACAGATACACAGATAAAGACACCTACCTTTCCGTCGATGTCATAACTAACGAAGAAACCAAAGTGGTGGGGGTAATAAGACCGCCTGCAACTGACCAGGAAAAAAACGTAACCAGTTTAAAAGAATATTACAAGTTAGGGACGCCGGACGCCGTGATGTATCTTTCAAAATCAAGTGTGGGAACAGTACATGTGTATACCCAACAGGGGGTGGCTGTGGTATTCGAAGAATATTCCGGACAGGTCTATTACGTGGCGACTTTTGACTCGATGCCGCTCAACCAGTTTAAACAAGTCTTTTCTTCGGTGTTTCAGGATTCACCGGACAGATCTTTCTATTAATCTCTTAGAACTAGGTAAATATTGAGCGCGACTTTCAACCTTGCATAAGGTTATTATTCTATATTTTGCGGGGGTTCGCTTGGGGGGTCAATTGGCGCAGGAGCGGGAATTGCTATCTGAGTAAGCTCCGAAATGCCGTCGAAAATGCCGTCGAAAATTTCTGTAAAGCCAATCTTAAAGCCAAAAAGCCCGGAAATGATTGTATACAGTGCAAAAAAACCTGCAACAACTAACAATCCGAAAATGGCGTAGCTCCAGGTGCTCTTTGCAGAATCTAGTCCCCGGGGGTCTCCCGTTGCTGTCGAAGCTTTCCAGGCACCATAAGCCACAACCACAACAAACACTACTCCAATAAGAAAGACCAGCCAATTCATAATATTGATAAGAAGAGGTCTCGCCTGCCCTAATGTAGGCTCATCTATATCCCCCGCAAACAATACCGGTGAAAAAATTCTGAAAAGAAAAACATATAAAACCGGGACGGAAAATATTTTTGTAAATTTAGTGATTTTTAATATAAGTAGGTTTAGCATAGAAAATTAGCTACTAATAAAGTTGGTTAACATTCAAAAGGTTGACCAGCACAGTTTTTATACCCCATGCAGCCAAACTCACTACAAAACCTAGAATAGACCACGTTGCAGCCCTTTGAGCTCTCTGTACAGATTTAGGGTCGCCTCCGCTAGTGACATATATAACAAAGGAGTAAGTAAGTCCGATTAGAGATACGCCCGCCCCTATGATTATGGCGACGTTTGCAAACATAACCGCTAACCCGGTTAAATTCGTTCCTTTATTAGTCTCTACAGCTATAGGTACGCTGGAAACGGCGCTTCCCAGCCACTCGAAAGGTTTCATATGAATAAACTCCTAAATTATAACGGGGGCCCGGGCCTACCGGGCCCACTTAATAACAAACTAAAGCGGTGGCCCCGTGGTTAATACGTCGAGAGGTCTTCCGCACTCAACAATGTGAGTAGCAGTGTTCTTATTCCATAAACAATAAGCAAACCAACACCTCCGATAACCGCGTAAGTAAGCGTCTTCTGCGCAGAATCCACAGCGTTCTTGTCTCCTCCTGATGTAATGTACTTAATGAAACCCATAGCCAAAAAGACTATAACAACAGCTACGCCGACAATAATAAGGATGTTTGTTATAACTGTAACGAGTTCGTTAACGGTAGTAACAGGAATACCTTCAATTGGGGTAGTAGGAGCGGCAGTTTGCGCGTACACCTTTGATTCTAACAAAGATAATAAGTTCATATTAATTATTTAGTTTCTACACCTCCTTCAAAAAAACCAGCTACAATCCTGAGTTGGTAACACCCAGGATGTTGTTAATTATAACCCGCAGTATTAATACTGACAACAGCACGAAAAGAGTGCCTAAGATGGCTGCGGTAAGCTGATCTTTGCCCTCTTTTGCCCTTCCGGGGTCGCCTTCGCTTGCGATTAACAGGTATCCTGAGTAAATAATGCCTAAAATTCCAATGAAAATACCCGCGTAGAACAGGATTTTAAAAACAGGGGCGAGAAGTCCGGCAATATCGGTGATTATAGGGCCTTGGTATTCAGGTTCGTTGTATATCCATTCTCCGGAGGTGTAATCTCCCGGACTTGTAGGTGTTGGAGCCCAGCAACCTCCGCTAGGAAGACATTGATGAAGACCGTCATCGGGGCATGTTTGCCCTAAGATACACGCACACGGAGAAGAATAGTCGTAGACGCAGCTGTAGTTATATACCGGCGAACCGCCGCTCGCGGATACAATTGTCTTCTTACAAACTGTTGTTGTTTTACCACAACCCCCAGCAACCCCGCACTGATCTACGTGATTAGCATCACAAATGTCCGTGGCAACACCACACAGTTCATCTTTCTGACAATAGCAGGACAGACTTGGAGCCAAACAACGATATCCCACCGCACAAGTGCACTCGAGACCAGCTGCTGTTTTTTCTCCACCGCAGGTATTGTGTAATGTGTACCCCGAACATACTCCACCTTCAGCAGCAAATACAGGAGGGGCTGCCAGGGAAAGAGAAAATACAAACACTATGCTTAGCACTTTTAAAAAGTTATTTTTCGCAAAGAACATATCTACATTAAAATCTACCAGTTATTTTGGAAAAAATCTACAGATTGGCAAAGCTTTTAGGGGGCTTGGAGCCTTATTCTCTATCCAACGCGTTACTACATCCGAAACGTTACCTGATATAATAAACCCACATGTTCAAGCCCGACATACACCTGCCTACATCTATACCCGTTAAACAACCAAACTCTAAGATACGGGGTATCTTTTTGTTTACTCTTCTGGCAGTAATACTGGCCACTTACACCTTCGCAGACGACCCTTGCAAAAACATCTCAGACCTGGACGACAAAGCAAAATGCTACGAGGAACAAATAGAAAAAAAAGAAAATGAGTACCAATCTACAAGCAGTAAGCTTTCTCAAATCCGCGAAACAAAAAACCAGATAACACAAAAAATCTCCGGGCTTCTTGGTCAAATCAGCGTTACCCAGGGAGAGATTGACGACCTACAAAATGAGATTACAAAAATTAAAAAACAACTCGATGAAATAAACGCGATACTCGCCGATAGAAAAACTTCCCTCGCCGAAAAAATATCTCTCAGAAATAAAGTTGTACGCACATATTCTAAAAGACACCTGCTAAATGACATTGAAACCTTTTTGGTGACAAATGCTTCAACGGGACTAAACGGTTTTCAGTTCGCCACTCTATCACAAGCTTTTAATACTGCAGTAACCGACGAAACAATAAAAATAATTACGGGATTGAATTCGGAAATAGAAAGCTACGAAAAAGATAAAGCCGAAGGAGAAAAATTAAAGGGGGAGCTTGAAGATACACAAAAAGAGTTTTTGGCTGCAAAAGCCGAACTCGACGCGCGGAAGAATTCCGCACAGGGGGAGTTGAGTACAGTTAGTGGCAACGAAAAAGAAGTAGAGGGAGAGCTGGGGGAAATACAAGAGGATCTCGCAGAACTTACATCAAAACAACAAGCAGTTTTACAAGCAAAATCAGGAGATTTTAGTGCCTCTCTGAGCGAGGGGGTGGAAACGGACGATTCAAGAACCGATCCCGGATACAACCCGGGCTTCAGTCCTGCCTTCGGAGCTTTCAGCTACGGCGCTTACACCCACCGAAACGGAATGAGCCAATACGGTGCAAAAGGACGCGCGGAGGAAGGACAGAGTTTTGAAGAAATTCTTGAGTACTATTACGAAACAGGTACAGAGAAAAAAGACGGACTGGATGGAAAATCTATTTGTGTAGAAGGAGAGGAAAATATGAAAATGGGAGAGTATTTGAGAGGCTTGGGGGAAATGCCGCCTTCGTGGGACGAGGAAGCTCTCAAGGCTCAAGTTATTGCAGCGAGAACGTATGCTTACAACAAAACTAAAAACGGTGGTTGTATTTGTACCTCCACCAACTGCCAATATTTTAGCAGTGCCTTAATGAACAGGGATGACAGAAAAAGGTGGTACGACGCAATAAAGTCTGATGATACAAAAGACCGCATCCTCGAAGGAGGGGTATCTGCCCAGTACTCCTCTACCACAGGAGGATGGATAAATGGTGTGGGTTGGGACATCACAGACGGAGGTTCTTGGCCGGACGATGCTTATGAAAGAGAAGAATCCCCGTGGTTCTACAAAGCGTGGTTTACACAAACATACAAAAAGAGTTCTTCCACCTGCGACCGAAAACATCCGTGGCTCAACGGAGAGGAAATGGCGGACATCCTAAACGCATACGTACTGTTAAAAGCGAACAAAAACACCAGCAGGATTTTGCCGGAAACTATAAATAAATGTCCTATTGCAGGGATGAGCGGCGATCCTTACGACAAAGAGGAGTTGAGGAGTAAAGCAGAATCCGTCGATAGCAGCGCTGGGTATGAAAATGTTACTGGAGTAAAAAATGTTAAGTTCAACGACGGTAGAACCACCACTCTTACTTTCGTCACCGACAAGGGGGAAAAACAGGTGGACGGTCAGATATTTGCGGAAGCGTTTAACATAAGGGCCCCAGGATACATCGCCATTAAACACACCCCTGACAGCAAGGCACTGTTTAATATTCTGAAAAAGTAAGTGTTTCTTGCCCAAGTACATCCATCGTAATGCTATAATTGCACCATGCTCGGATCACTTCAGGAAAATCCTAAAGCCACTTCGTACGACGGAAGAGATGACGACGAGAGAATAAAATACGTAATAAGAAAATCCGTACTGCTAACATTCCCGTGGATAATTTCAGCAGCCTTCCTTTTCGTTGTCCCAATATTAATACCGCTTATTGTCAGTCAACTCCCCGAGGAAACTCCCGCACTGTTAGACAGCGGTTCTGTTTTAATAGTAACGGTCCTCTGGTATCTTTTTGTTTTCGGATTTTTTCTCCAAAATGTTTTGAACTGGTTTTTCAACATCCTCATTATTACGAATAAAAAAATTGTGGACGTGGATTTCGTAGGAATTCTTTACAAAAATATTTCCGAGACCACTTTGGACAACATTGAAGACGTAACTTCGAATGTTGCAGGAGCGCTCGGCGTTACATTTAATATCGGCGCCCTTTACATACAGACAGCAGCAGAAAAAAGAGAATTTGAGTTCGGGGGAGTAGACGATCCTTCAAAAATAAGGGATATTTTGTCCGATCTGGTTGCAAAGGTGAAACATCATGAACACAACGCCTAGCTTAGAAAATTTAATACCTGCCGCGGGAGTAATTACTGTAACGGACTTCGTAGTTCTATTCTTCGTAGCAATATATGTAATTTTTTCGTTCCTTCTAATGAGACAGATAAGGCTGATGAATAAAAGTTTTTCCACACCCCTCGGTGCGTTGTTTTCATTTTTCGGACGGTTACATTTTTTCGTAGCGTTGATACTTTTGCTGGCTGCCATTGTAAATTTATAAAAGATGAAAAAGAAACTTACTGCCAAAATTCAGGAAATAAATCCCCCACTGCCACAGTTTGCAACATCTTTTGCAAAATGCCTGGTAATTGAACCTGAGTCAAAAGAAATTCTTCTTAAAAAAGGCACTATATATTCTGTTTACGAAATTACCGGGACAGCCAATTTTGATACAGCGTTGACCGACCGTGTTTTACGCGACATTCTTCACAACAGTTACTACCAATCGGACAATATCTCACCGATACAGTCTTTGGAAAAAGCAATTGTTGAGGCTAAAGAAAAAATATTACAACTTTCGAACGACGCGTTAAGCGCGGAACCGGCGGGAGTACAACTTAACGTTACGGCCGGGGTGTTATGGGGAAACGTTTTTTACGCAGTAGGAGTGGGGGACGCCGATAGTTACCTTATGCGGGACGGCGCAGTAAAGCCTATCGAAGCGGTAAGTGAAGGCACCTTTGCAGCAGCGTCCGGAATTGTAAAAGACGAGGATGTGGTAATTCTTTGCTCAAGACAATTCTCAAAAAATTATCCTCCCCAAAGACTTTTGTCGACAAGAATTGCCGAGCAGACTTTGAAAGAGAACGAAGCATGTGTACTTTTGAAATTTATTATCGACACTTCATTTACCGAAGAAGAGGTTATTGATTTCGGTCTTGAAAAACAAGCAAGCAGAAATAGAAAAAGAGAACAGGTTGAAAAAATAATATTAGGTGCAAGAAAAAGTGTAGAGAAAGCAGCGCCTCTTGCGAAAAAAATCTCGGGGCTGTTCGCGAAAAAGAAGCAAACAACTTCCAGGATAGACACGTCGGGAGTTAACAAAAGGGAAGCTGTAAAAATAACTAAAAAGGTTGTGTTTCTACTGCCTGTGCTGGGAATTATTTTAGTGGGAGCTCTTATCTGGCAGCTTGCCGGAAAAAAGACGCCGTCCGAAGCACCCGTTCCGCAGGTTCAAAATGAAACGCCCCCGGAAACTCCACAGCCTCAGGAAGCGGCAATAAACGTAGCGGAAATTACCAAAGACGACGGACTGTATAAAGTGTTACGCACAACACCGGAAATATTTTATGACATTAAAATCACCGACCAGAAGGCAGACCCTAAAGAAATAGTTACTATCGGAGATAGTTTAATTGTGTCTGATCCGGCGTCAGGAAAGATTTACAGGTCCGGTACCGGGACCGCAAAGTTTGACGCTGAAACGGCAACATATCCTGGAATTAAGTCTTTGATAAACGCCAACGGCCGGGTAGGTTTCCTGCAAAACAGTAAGTTTTATTCTTACTCCCCCACAGCCCCGGCAGACATAGCATCTTTTGATATGCCCGGTGTCGAAATTATAAATACATATTCTGACTATCTTTACGGAATAACGGCAGACAAGCTCAACAGGTACGAAAAAAGCGGGGCGCAATATTCCGAAACACTTTGGGGACAAAGCGCGGAGTTTCAAAACGCAAGATCACTTACAGTTGCTTACAGCATTTATTTATTAACGTCCAACGGAGAGTTAACAAAACACACCAGCGGAAATAAAAATGCTTTCGAAGTAAAAGGACTTAATAATAGTCTTTCCGGAGCAACAAAAGTCATTACCGATATCGATTTCGATAATATTTATATTCTCGACCCTCCTAATCAAAGAGTTATTGTGTTGGACACCGAGGGCAATCTTGTTAAACAATATACGCACGAGCCCCAGGCTTCGTGGGATTCTCTTAGAGACATGACAGTAACCTCCGACGAGAGTACTATTTATCTTCTCAACGGGAGCAAGGTTATGACCCTTATTTTGGAAGCTCAGAACTGAGTAACCATTTTTAACGACCTGTAGTATTTGTTGCAACTGCCTGCTTACTGTCCCGAATTAAGCATTGACCTTATTGGGGAGAGTCAGTAGAATACCAGTTGCTTAAGTAGGATGACAACCAAAGAAAAGTATATTATGGACAACCTACGGAAGACCCTCTGCCACAAATGCGGTACGAGTTTAGAGAGAGCCGAGATCGTGCCCATTTCAAGCGAAGCTAGCGCAGCGTGGGTCGCGCACGCCGTCTGCCCGAAATGTAAAGCAGAAAGCATGGTAACCATTACACCAACAGGCAACGGAATAGTGCCGGTACAATCCGACCTTAAAGGTACGGAATTTAAAAAATTTGTCGG
>MEWJ01000023.1 GCA_001773385.1 candidate division WWE3 bacterium RIFOXYD1_FULL_43_17
ATTTATGCTGACCGCGTGGAAGTTACGTTGCCCAAGTCTATTCTTGAGCTCGTAGGCAGACGGGAGCCCGGGCAAGGAGAAGCCGAGTGGACGCAAGAAACTTCTTCCGCTCGCTCCTAGCATTTTCTATTTTCCCCGGAATTCCGTTGTTAATTCTCGCGCTTTTTGCGTCGATGTTTTTAACGCTCGGAATTATCCATGATACAGATCCCAAGGCTTACGATGACTACATCAAAAATGCCTTGGGTCTGTCCGGGGGAACGTGGTATTCACTCCCCGCCGAAGCCGAAGAGAAAATTATAGCTTTAGGTTTTGATCCTGCAGTTGTTGCCGACGAAATAATGGCAAACAAGTGGATCAACGAAAACGGCGGGGAGATAGATCTCGGCATGCAATTGGCTATCATCGAAGGCGAGTCCAAAGGAGGAACAAATTTAGGTTCCTGCAGCGGAATCGCTTCTGCGGCCAAATACTCCCATCAAGAAGTTGTTTCTGCCATGTGGCTTTTAAACTACTGGAAAGAGCACAATGTAAGGGACTGGTCTGATGTAGCCAAAGAAATGATCCGGTCTGACTACAGCGAGTACACCGGACATTGTTCGGCCGGAGAAATAGGCCCCAACGGAATACTTCCGTCTACGGGGGTCAAGATATGCAGGGACGGACTTTCAATGCATCCTGACGACTTGGTCAAATCCTGTAACTTTTTTGACAAACGCGTCGCCCCTTACGGAAAAAACTGGTGGCTCAAAACTATTGGTTATGCGTCGGGGAAGACAAAGGATGCGAAATTTGAGTCTTTGTGGGGTTGGAACCACGACATCGCTTACCGTAATCAGCTTATAAGTAGAGCTGAAACATTTAATCTTGTTGCGTCGGACTGGGAATACACACCTACACCTGAGAATACTTATGCATTCAAAGGAGGATGGTGGCGCAGTCAGGCAATTAAAGTCTTGAAAGCGACAGGATTGCTTGAGGGCAAAGTTTATGCCTCGGGTTCCGACTTCCCGTCATGGGAACAGCCGTCAGTAGTTGGTAGTTTCGTGAATCCCTATCCGGGTAGTTTTGTTTGCGGGTATGGTTACGGGTTACCTGCTGCAAACGGAATTCACTGGGGTATAGATATGTGTCTCGGTGAGCCGTGGGGTTCCGGTCCTGTTTACGCGATGCACTCAGGTAAAGTGAAATTTTCACGATATCTGGCGCCTAGCGAAACTTTAGCGGGACAGTGGTGGATTTCCGGAAACGTTGTAGCTATCGAAGGTAAAGACGAAGCCGGAAACACTATTTGGACAGCTTACGGACACGGTTCCAACGGTACTGTACGTGTAAAAGAAGGAGAAATAGTCGAAGAAGGCCAGTTGCTTATGATGTCCGGAACAACCGGCTTTTCAACAGGAATTCACTTACATCTTGCTATGAAAATTAATGGTGGGTGGGTGAATCCGACTGGTTATTTGGGGGGCGACTGATCTGAGAATTTTTTCTCTCTCACTCGCCCCGTTTCCACTCAACAGAAAAAACTTTCTTGTTGTGTTAAAGCATAAGCACTTAAAGTAATTTTGAGTGTTGATGTTTCGGTCTGATCCTAATAGTCGGACTGCTAGGCACCTTAAAAATAAAAAACGCTAATCGAGTAAGGCGGACGCCGGTAAGATTTTCAGTTATCGAGACTGGAAGTTTTCCCGGCGTGACAGCCTTAATAAGAGGCGTTACTAATCAACCTATTGAAAGGAGGAGAGGATGGAGTCAAGTAAGATAGTGCCCGCAATAGTAGTAGTGCTTTTTGTACTATGCGCGGCGGTTGCTTTCGTTGCCTTTGCGTTTAACACGCTAGGTATGGAAATTCCCTTTGTAAAGGAAGTCAGAATACCCCAAATCGGAACGGTATTGTTGTACATTACCTTCGTACTTGCATTGGTAATATTTAGTTTATCGCTGGCGTACTGGATAGCTAAAAGTATCGAAGGAGATGTGTTCCGCTTTATGGATAGACAACTGCTTCCAAAGAAGGGAAAAGGAAACTCACATACAACGATATATGGTGAAAGATTGGAAAGAGTTGTGCCGCCAAGTTTCGAAGCCACAACTGTTTGGGAACTTATTACGCAGACGCTTCCGGGCATTTTCGTAATCAGTGGAGTTTTTCACGGTACTGCCGTGGGTATTGCTAAGTTCTCCGGCCCGTTCCCAGTAGCTGTGGGTTTTTTCGTGCTTGCACTTTTAGTCAACGTCACCGTAATCCCGTGGGCGTATTGGCTAAAAGAATGGAGACGGAGACACACAACATTCATAGTTTTTACTTTCACCACATACTACGTAAAGGTGAGGACTCCGATACTTTCACTTTTGTCCGGTCTGGGGACACTGCCTATAGCCTCAAAAACTCCCATAAAGCAGATTCTCGAGGTACAAAGTGCGGCGGATCCGGAGGATTTCGATCCCACGTTTAAAACTTCTTGGATTCGGGATCAGTTCACATCTTGGGTAGCTAAAAGGAAAGGTCTCGGGACCATTTTCTTAAGGTCAATATCCCAAAAAGCAGAGGATATCCTGCTATGGGTGGACCACGCACCCGGGTTACAAAATATTTTGGAACGGCTAATCGAAAATGCAGCACTGCAGGCTTCAGAACAGAGTTTTATCGCTGAAGAGGCCGTTAGAAAGAAAGTTGGTGATCCGGATCAGGAAGATTGGAGCCGCGGAAAGACAGAGAAGGAAGCATTTTTATACCTTGAAAAATTCAAGGGAATACGTTCTCCCGGAATAAAATATGATCTGTTCCGCGTCGAGGATCCCGGGTTGTACGATGAAGATGGAAATTTGCTACGGAATTCGCCGACAGAAGCACCTAATGAGGCAAAGTCTGACGACGTCAACGTAGCGCACCTATTTCCTTCGCGCAACCGTATGTATGGAGAGCCGGATTTAACGGAGGGCGAAGATCCTGAAAAGGATAGACTTCCATAGATCCTGCAAACAGGAAAAGGATGAGAACCATTTTTTCATCCTTTTCCTCTCTTTTAAAGATATCGTTAGGAAGGCCGAAAAGCAGTCTTAATAGAAATTAAGTTTGCGTTTGGACCTATCCTAATAAGGGATGGTAAATCAATCAATAGAGGAAGGAGGAGATATGATTGGGTACGTTTTGCAAAAGGAAATGTCTAATCTGGCAAAAAAACTGTACGATGTCGGTACAAGCGATCCGAACGAATACCCACAGACGGTCATAATAATCGACACCAGACAGTTCACAGAGTTTAGAAGACGCGAACTTTTAGCACGCTCCAAAGAGCACACCGTTGTGAACAAAGATGGTACGTATTACTGGGGCATTTTGACCGAAAAGGGAATAGTGCGGACAGATGCGCTGCATTCTACCGCAGGGCCCGAAGATACGTTTGGTCTCGAAATACCCCCTGTTGTGGCCTTCGAATATAAACTTGTCGAAGGAGATGAAGTAGGCATTGTTGTTAACCACACCGAGAAGGTCGTATTTATTTGCTCAGTAAACGGTGAGCAGGATCCAAGGATTTTTAGAGCTTGGCCCAAAGATTTATCGGGGTTTCAAAGCGATTATCCTAGGGCTCCGCTACTTGTTGAAAAGTACGGAGATTTTGACCTTCGGGTAATGACGCTTCTTGCACCCATAGGGCTTGGTTCCAGTTATTGGATCATTGCTCCGGGAGGTTCAGGAAAGACGTGGCTTCTCGTTAAACTTTTGGACGCATGTCTTAAGCTTTCAAAAGAGGACAACAATATCTACGTGATGATGGGATACGTTGGCGACCGCCCGGAAGATGCCTCCCAATATTTGGAAGTATTCAGGAAAAATAAACAAGGTCATGGCGAGTTTCACCAGGCTGCGTGGAATACAAACCCGGACTCTCAAGTAGATGTGGCGACATTTGTTATGAGGCGGGCCCGGAGACTAACAGCAACCGGAAAACATGTAATTGTGCTTTTCGATTCTATAAGCCGCACGGTAGCCGCACACACTGCTTCATCGTATGCAACGGGAGAAGGAGGAATGATCGGAGGTGGTATCTACCGTCAGAGTCTTACCGACATGATTGCCCTGCTTTTTGGAACACACGGTTCATACGGTAAAGACAGGTCACTAACAATTATCGGAACAGTACTTTCGTCGTCCGATACCAAAAAGACCTCTGAATCTGCGGTAGACCAGGAAACATCAGACAGTTCTACAACGGGAATTTGTAGATTGGTAAAAATCCCAACTTTACGAAGACCGTGGGTTTCAGTAAATGAAGCCGAAACCTTTACACGGTTTCCTGATGGGAGGGACTTCCGGAGTGCAAAACAGAAGGCGGAGATGGCGTATGTTCTGAAATGGATAAGAGAGGATTCCGGTAGCCGAATTGCAGAAGAAGCTCACAAAAGATTACTTGGGTATGTAAGGGATAATCCTTTACCGAAGTACTAATGTGTGCGGAACCTAAGATTACGTTCTTAAGAGGCAGAAATTAAAAGTTTTTGCCTCTTTTTTTATTGCCCGAACTTAACAGCAGAACTCTGGTTATACAAAAGTTTCACAAGAGTATCGTTAAGGGCTGTTGAATGAATTGTTACTTCATCAATCTTTCCGTCAAAATACCCCGAACCTGCAGAGTCACGGCCAATATTTAGTGCAGTAGCGCTGGTTGAATAAATTGAATCAGTTTCTGCCTGAGTCCCTTTAAGCTCTCCGTTTATATATATTTTTATATTAGATCCGTCATAAGTACAAAACACATGAGACCAGGTAGTTGTTGGCAGGGCAGTTGATGCTACGGCAGCAGTCTGCCATGTTCCGTAATATATCTCGCACTGGGGTACGTTTGATGCATTAGTTGTTAATCTAAACTCATTATTTTTATGAATTACGGTGTCTGATGTGGGGTTTGTTGCAGGGTTAACCCAAGCACCAAATGAGAAGTTGTTATATGGCTCGGAAGTTGCCGATGTGAAAAGAACGGTATTGGAACTGGCTGCATAGTCATCTGTTCCGTCAAAGTCCAAACTTCCGTTAAATTTACCATCGGACCCCCCGTACCACATCTCATTTGCAGCACCCTCGCAGGTTCCAACAGTTGTATTTCCCGATGCTCCCGGAGTTATGGTTAGATTAACCCCAACCGCAGTTCCGTTTCCATCAACCCCTGCGTTATTTGCAGTAGCACCCGAGCACTCGTTAAATCTGTAGCTGTATCTTGCTTCCCCCCTGTTATATTCCCAGTTAATCTGCTGTGGTGTTCTTGCGTATTTATACAAGATAAGATTGTCGATTTTTCCTTCATAGTTGGTGTTGCCCACAGGCTGTGCGCCGACAGTAAAATAGCTGGCTGTTACGGGGTTTAGATTTCCTATATCAGCAATCGTTCCCGTGGGACTACAAGGTGAGCAGGTCAGCGTTGTAGCTCTTTTTATACCGTTTACGTATATCCCTGTATTAGAAGACGAGTCTCGGTCAACAACAACTCCAACGTGTGCCCACTGATTAATGGGTATCGAAGACGGGTCTGATATTTGAAGCTGATCAGTGCCATCCGATATTAAAAATCTGACTAATCCCGTGCTGCTCACATAAAGATAGTAACCGGGATCTGTGGCCGCGGTTGTAGCTTTTTTAGAAACTACCACATCTGTAGTTGCCGGGGTGGTTTTGTAAAGCCATCCGGAAATACTGAAATCTTCAGCGTTAATTGAAAGGTCGGCGTTAGTAGGTTCCCGAAGATAATCATCTACGCCATCAAAGTATCCTGCATTACCGAACTTTCCGAGTTCCGCTCCAGTAGGACCTGAGCCCGCGGGACTGGAGTGCATGTGATATGCGTTTCCTGAAGAGTCTTTTACACTAAGAGTGCTGGCATCGTTTATCCAAATACTTTCGTCAAATTTCCATTCTCCTGTCGGAGCTCCACATGTCGCCGTATCCCCCGGAACACAAAACTCCCGGTCATAAGAATTAGATGGATTTCCGGAGGAGTCAGTTGAGGTTGCCCCCCATTGCGAGGTTTTGGAATCATTTAAAAGAATCTTTGCCTCGTCTTCCCCCAGGGTATAATTATAAATTGCTACCTCATCAATTGATCCATTAAATTTTTCCGCGTAGTCTTCCCCCCGGGCCCCGATCACAAGTGTATTGTCCCCGTTTATTACAGCTGTAGCTATCAAGTCGGCATTTTCGCTACTCAGCTGACCGTCGACGTAAAGCTTAAGACTCTCTGTACCTTTTTTGACTGCCACAGCATGGTGCCAAAGCCCATCGTATATATCTGTCTGACTGCCTACACTATCTACCTCATGATTAGCATCCTCAATACCGAAATCAAGCTGACCGGTTGAGCTAAAGGATAGCTTGTATCCTGCGGTGCCCGATCCGGAAGCTCCTCTTCCAAGAATGTATTCTACGCCCGAAGGGTTTGAAGCTGAGTTTGATTTAAACCAAATGCTGATTGCAAAACTATTATTTTCAAAAACAAATGTGTTGTCATCTCTGGACGCGTAATTTATACCGTTTGGATAAAATGCCTGGTTAAACTTTCCATTTACAGTGTACGTTTGTGAGGTTGGAGAAGACGGCACCGTTGTTAGATTACGATTCGAACCGGTTCTGTCATAAACTGTTGTTCCCCCTCCTTCATCAAATTTCCAGTGTGCTATCGGTACTCCAAGTGTGGAGTCGGGTGCGGGGTTCTCAGCATCTAGATCCTTTGAAATTTGTTTAACCTCGGCCGGGTAGTCATATATTCTAACCTCATCGATTGTTCCTTTGAACGCTTCATCCGAGCCTCCGGCCCACTGAGAGCCATAAGTTTTACCGACAAGGAGAGGAGCATCTGATGTAGACAAGCCAAAGAGTGACGCGCCGTTTGTTGTGGTACCTTCCAAAACACCGTTTACATACAATTTGAGATTGGTTCCATCAAACGTACCTGCAAGGTGATACCATTTACCGGCTGTCCAGGATGTTGTTGTTGAGGCGACGGTTTTGAGGTTGGATGTGCCGTATTTTGCTATGTAGTTAACACTTGCCCCTCCGGCTGTGGCAAAGTTTCCCCCCACATACAAACTCCCATTATATACGGCAAGTGTGCTGGCAGTGCTATCCACCCCCGTGGTTTGTCCGATATTTGAAAAGGTGTTTGTCTGATCATCGTATTTTGCAATGCGATTAACACTCACACCGCCGGCTGTGGTAAAAAGACCACCCACATACAAACTCCCATTATATACGGCTAAAGCTCTGACGGTGTTATCCACCCCCGTAGTTTGTCCGATATTTGAAAACTGATTTGTCTGATCATTGTATTTTGCAATGTTGTTTACAGTCACACCGCCGGCTGTGGTAAAAAGACCACCCACATACAAACTCCCATTATATACGGCAAACGCGTTTACGGGGCCACTCACCCCTGTGCCCTGTCCTATATTCGAAAAAATATTGGACACACTATCTTCTATTGAGAATTTTGCTTTTCCGTCGGTTTTATCCATGTAAAGTTGGTAATCACCTTTGTCGATAATACCTCTGTTGTTCGGAGAGGACGTAGAAAAGTTTTCATCCATTAATACCCAGGAGGAAACTGCAACTGAGGAGGTTGGTGATATATACGAATTGCTCGGTGTTGTAACAAAATCATTATTCCCGTCAAGAGCTACACCGGACCCATACCTTCCGGGAGCAAACGAGGCGCCCTCACTTAAAGTTCCGGTGTTATCGTGCCCGCTGGAGTCGTAAGCAGAAACTCCGGTGTTTTCGTCCATTTTCCAGTAGCCGGAAGGGTTCGGAGACCACACATAGAGATTTTGGACTTCATCCGCGGAAAGAACACGGTTGTAAAGTCTGATCTCGTCCATCATGCCGCTATAATAAGACCCCAAATGCCCTCCCAAATTAAATTCGTCTGCGGCTATAGCTGTTTCTGTTGTTACGGTTATCAACTGCCAAACATCTGCAGTCAAAGTACCCCCTGAAACACCGTTTATGTAAATTGTAGGGTTAGCAAAGCTGGTAGCGGATAGGGTTCCTAAACTGGCGGATATATATGCTCCCGGACGTAAAGTTAGAAAGGTTTCGGTAGTAGTATCCGGTTTAACCCAAAAGGAAACGGATCTTACGATGGGTGCGGAAATGCTTGAGGTGTTAACTTTTATTTCTACCTGACACAGCACTCCCTCAGGCGAAAGATTGCCTGCACTATCAAAAATAGCAGTGGCAGCCAAATTGTGCGCTTTTGTCCAAGTCCAGCCTCCTGAGGGAGCATCTATTATACTGTACTCTCCCCAATGTGCAGGTGTGTCGATTATTGTCCCTACCCATCCCAACGTAGTACCGGAGTAAGATACCATTGTATACATTTCCGGAAGGCTAGGGTTGCCGTTTGTAGCTCCAAGCGTTCTTGCTTGTACGCTTAGAATTGTGTCTCCTGAAGTAGGGGCGTTTGTTCCTTCAGCCCATAAAGCATCTGAACCGCTACTTGCATTAGTAATGGTTGCACAGTCGTCAGGGTTTCCGTTGAACGCCAAGCTATCCGAATCCCACATCGAGTTCGGGTCTGTGGCTGGTGTGACAGTTCCATCAAAATAATATGTAGGAGTAAGTGAAAAATATTGTGAGGGGCTGGAGCTAAACTGAACCCCGTTATTAAATTTACCCAGAGTGAAAACTGTATCCTCATGATTAAATAGTGTGTAATCGTTGCCGGAGTAGTCGGTAGCATTTCCTGACGACTCATCCATTTTCCAATATCCCTCAAGTCCATCTGAGAGGAAATTTGTGGAATCATTTCCAAAAGCCGCAGACGTTCCATGAAGGGTAGGTGAGTATTTTATATTATCTGATTGAATTTCAGTAAGTGTTCTTTCTTTTGCGTAAATTTTAAATTCGTCAATATACCCATCAAAGTGTGAGCCGGAAGAGCCCGCGCCTATATTTAGTGTATTTGTTTCGGTAGCGGGGGACCCATCTCCGTTTATACTTGTCCCTTTTAGTACCCCATCAACATATATTGATATCTCATCATCTGAGTCGTTTGTGTAGACAAGAGATACAAGATGCCATCGGTTAAGAGTTATACCGTCATCTATAGTTAGTGTTGCATCCGTTGTTCCTAAATCTATCTTGGCAGCAAGATCCGCTACCTCACTTGTACTTCCTGCGGCAAGACCAAGGAAGTTATCCGCACCCTTAGAAAATACCTTTCCTGTGTTTGATTCTCCAAGTGTATTTGCACGTACCCATGTTTGAAACGTGAATCCTCCGTTTAGTTTCTTTCCAAAATTAATCGGCTCGTTATCAGAAACAGCACTAACTTCACTCAAACCATCGAATTCAAGACAGCTTGCACTAACACAGTAGTCAGCCGAACCGACCCATGAGGGTAAACTTGGGTCACCTGAAGAAAATGTCTTTACTGATAAAATACCTGAAGAAAAGACGTTTCCGTTATTTGTCGTTGCTTTAACATCTATTGTCTGTGAAGAAGATGGCACACTAAATGCGGAGGATATGCTTCTATCTGATAGAAAAACAGTTGTATTTGCAATGTCAGCGGGGGTTCCATTCGGGTCAGTTTGCAGTATTAAAGAAGATGCGTTTGAATATGGAGCATTTGCCTCGTGGTAATAAGCCGCCGTCTGAGAATATATTTCTGAAGGATCAAACAAAGTATCAAAGTTTTGAAGTGAGGTTCCGGCTGATAAAAGTGTATTGGCTAAAAGATAGCTATTTTCAAGTTTAGTTAATGCGCTAGTACTTGTCTGGTTAACAATTATTTTTGCGTTGTAAACATCATAGGTGGATCCAGCATTATCTATATAAGACAAAACCCTATAATGCCTACCGTCTGTTGGGTTAAAAGTAGCACTTCTGGTTCTAGTCGGGGTTGTTACACCAGATACCGCGTTAACAATTGTTACCTTGTCCGTCCAACCGCCAAAAGAACCGTTGTCTTCTTGCAGTTTTATGGTTACAGTGTGTGTGGAAACCGATTGCCCGTATGTGACTCTCATAAAGCCCCCAGCACCTGCCAAACCTGCATTTTGCCTTGTGCTCGAACCGCCGCCGCCTCCGTAGTTTTCACCTACGAACCCGACCCCATTGTTTACTGCAATACCACTTCCCCCGGCACCTCCGTATTCTGTCTTACCAAGCCCCGGCGTAACCCCAGAGGCATTGTTTCCGAGTCCGGTGGACCCGGCGCCTCCGCCACCACCTCCTGCGGTAGTACCGGAACCTGTGCCACCGCTACCTCCTCCGTACAAGGTAGTTCCCACGCCGTTTGCTGTTGAACCCACTCCGCCTGCGCCGCCACCACCCGACTGCCATGTACCCCCAAGTCCCCCTCTTGCCACTACAACGTTTGATGCGAAGGTGGTAGGACTACCCGCAGCACCTGAGGTACCACTACTACCGCCATTACCGCCTCCCCCTCCCGTTCCAATAACATACGCATAGTTTGTGTTAGCCGAAACTGCAACTCCCTTAGCAGCATATTGTCCTCCCGCGCCTCCTCCATTACCATCGCCATTTGCGCCGCCGCCTCCTGCACCGCCGCCACCACCTCCCCATGCTTCTACGGTTATGGTTTGGGCTGTCGGTGAAGAAAAATTTCCGGTCCCCGAACTATACGTGGTCTGAGTTGATTCTGTTCCGTTTATTTTTTTCCAGCTGACTTCTGCTGCAAACGTAACAGTACCGTCCCAATTAGCATCGGTGTATGTCCAGTATTTAGGACTACTCAATGGAGCAGAAGAAGCTGTGGGATTTGATTTTCCAACCTCGTAGTTTCCTATTTCAAACTGAGTTTGGGTTCCGGTTAGGGCGGTCTTTCCAATATCTTGAAATACTAAAATCCTCGCTGATTTAACCTGGGGAGTTGTTCCGTTTGCAAGGTTAATATTGTATTCAGTAGTTCCAGCTGGAGGAGTAAATGCGGTTACACTTCGTTTTCTGGTAAAGGCGGTTTCTGTGACTGTTATTGTTGAGTCCTGCGTAGACGTACCGGCTCTCTCAAGTGCAACAGTTAATGTTCCGGAGCCCACCTGGGCCACAACCTCAAAGAAATATGTGACTGTCCCGCTATATTTTGTTGTATCGAGTTGAACTATAGACGGGTCATCTCCTGCGGCCGTTGCAATATGGTCAATTATATTTATCTCCTGCCTAAGCTTTTGATCGAGAACAGTGGGGTCTCCAAGGGATGCGTTATTGCCATTTGAGGTCGAGTCATGTGCAGTTCCACCGTAGGCTTCGTCAAATTTTAGATACATTGAAGGAGATGGTCCTATTTCTTCACTTCCAACACTTGGAGCACCGTTTGGGGTAAGACCGGTTACTGAGGAAACAGCTCCGTCTA
>MEWJ01000024.1:0-624 GCA_001773385.1 candidate division WWE3 bacterium RIFOXYD1_FULL_43_17
AATAGAGCTTAGAGCTCAGCAAAAACCCCTAACCGACGAGGACGTTTTCAAAGTTATCCGCAAACAGGTAAAAAATAGAAAAGAAGCCGCCGAGCTGTTTGAAAAAGGCGGAAGAGCGGATTTGGTAGAAAAAGAGAAAAAAGAACTCGTGGTTTACGAGGAATTTGCTAAAATGTTCCCTTTTGAACTTGAGCAACCGGTTAATTTTCCTCCTCAGAACAAGAAGTAAATGAAAAAGAATCTACCCGAGCAACTGAACATGGATGACATCGTCATTTCCGTTACCATTACAGGAGATAAAGCGGTTCAGGAGCTCAATAAAAAATACCTTGATAGGGACACTACTACAGATGTCCTGTCCTTTCCAATTAATGAAAAACAGGAAGATGGCAGTTACTACCTCGGCGACGTGGTTGTTAACAAAGAGCAGGCTTTAAGACAGGCGGATAAGTATGGGAATGAAGTTGAAACTGAAGTGTCTGAGCTTGTGGCGCACGGAGTACTGCATCTACTGGGGGTTCACCATCACGATGATGACGAACATACCGTTCACGGCAAACCCGTTAAAAAGGACACCGGACAATGAAAATGATTGTGGGGTTGGGAAATCCCGATAAAAAATAC
>MEWJ01000024.1:639-10148 GCA_001773385.1 candidate division WWE3 bacterium RIFOXYD1_FULL_43_17
CCTGGGAAACATCCCCTAAATTAAAATCGGAAATATGTAAAACGGGAGACCTTCTTTTTGTTAAACCCACAACTTTCATGAACAAATCAGGGGAAGCCGTGAGTTTGGTGAAGGAGTATTACGGCATTGATTTAGCCGACGTTTGTGTAATTCACGACGATGTAGATTTGTTGTTCGGACAGAAAAAAGAACAGGTTGGGGCAGGACACGCGGGCCACAAAGGCGTCATGAGCATAATGGATTCTTTAGGAACAAAAGATTTTAAGAGAATCCGGATAGGTATAGGGAGGCCTTCTGCCGACTCAGGACTGCCGGTAGATGACTTTGTTTTAAACGATTTTTCTTCAGAAGAGCTGGAGGAGATTAAAAAGATAGGTAGCGCATTTTTTGGAAATCTTGTTTGACACGAAAACTCCATTTTTCCTTGCTTACGCAGCATTTTCCATAGATATTCCCGGATAATTTTAATTAGCGCCGTTACAACGGAAAGTCGTATATTAGTCAACAATATTACGGAAAATATGAGTACCTAACGGGTTGTACCAACACAGGTTGGTTGTATCCGGAGGGGGTGTTGTAATACAGTTATTATGTTTATGTTTTACACTAAGTACCGCCCTCAAAAATTCAGTGACGTGTGCAGACCGAACGATGCTGCCGATGCCTTGTCCAGGCAGGTTGTGAGCGGTAAAACATCTCATGCTTACCTTTTTGTCGGCCCACGTGGCACAGGAAAAACAACTTTAGCCAGGATTTTGGCCAAGGCTTTAAACTGCGCTGACATTACTGCAAAAGGAGACCCCTGCTGTAAATGTTCTTCCTGTGTAGCTATTAAAGAAGGCTCTTTTGTGGATATGATAGAGATTGATGCCGCGAGCAACAGGGGTATCGACGATATCAGGGAAATAAAAGACAAGATAAAGTTGGCACCGACGATGGGCAAGAACAAGGTTTACATAATCGATGAAGTCCACATGTTGACGAACGAGGCTTTCAATGCCCTGCTGAAAACTTTAGAAGAACCTCCAAAAAAGACCACTTTCATACTTTGTACCACCGAGCTTCATAAAGTTCCCGACACTATTAAATCCAGATGCCAGGTCTACAGGTTTAAAAGAGCTACTATGCCCCAGCTAATAGAGAAGTTAAAAGAGATTACAAAAAGCGAGAAAATAAAAATATCAGAAAAAGATTTGGAGAAAATCGCCCTTGCCTCCCTGGGAGGTTTCAGAGACGCCGAGACTTTATTACAGCAGGTTTCGGACGGGGAGATTAGTGTCGACTCGCTGGTGGGCATGGGTTCAAAAGAAATATATATCGAACTGACTGACCACCTGTTGAGCGGAAACCCGGGTTCGGCCATAAGGATTGTGTCGAAGGTATACGAAGAGGGACTGGATCTGTATGTTTGGACCGGTGAGTATCTTAGATATTTAAGAGAATTACTTTTTATAAAATCCGGAGTAAAGGAAGAAGTTTCGGGTGCGACCACTGAACTTTTGTCTGAGATGGAAGAGCAGGCGTCGCGTTTGTCAGTGTCCTGGATCCTTAACGCAATGAATTCAATCCTTGAGGAGCATAAAAATATTAAGACATCTTTCATTCCCCAGCTTCCGGTTGAAATGGCACTGGCTAAGATTGGCGGGGGAGAAGAGTTACTTTCAACGGGGGGCGGTTCAGAGGTAGCGGAAACTCCGAGGCAGCCGAAAACCGAACCCGGGATAAGTAAAAAAATGCCAAAGGACGACAAAGAGGACGAAGAGGAGGAAGAAGAAACTCAAGTAGAAACCGAAAAGGCGGATAATGAGAAAAAGAATTCAGCCGAAGACAAAGAAGCATCTCTGATAACTTTAGAAAATCTTGAAGAAAAATGGAAAGAATTTATAAAAAGAAGCCGGGAACTTAATCACTCCCTGACAGCCCTTTTAAAATCGGGAACTCCTGTAAAAATTGAGGGTAAGTTTGTCATACTTGAAGTGTTTTACCCTTTTCACAAGGAGAGGTTAGAGTCTCCTCAAAATAGAAAATTGGTCGAAAAACTTATGTCAGAGATTTATGACATACATCTTTCATTGAAGTGTGTTTTAAGCAAAGAAAAACCTAAGAAGTTAAAAACCGGAGAATCAGGAAATTTGACAGACCTTAACATAGCTCCTGCACAGGTGGTGTTTAACAAAGACTCGGTAATCGAAGCATTTGATGGCGGACTCCCTTTAATTTGATAGAATACTCAAGTGAAATTACCTCAATCTTTAACCAGATTAATAGAATCTTTCGAGCGACTTCCCGGAATCGGACCCAAAACTGCTCAAAGACTGACATTTTACCTGCTGCACTTTCCGCAGGAAGATTTAGAAACATTTGCCGGGGCTTTAGAAGGTTTAAAGAAAAACACCCACCTTTGTTCAATATGTAAAAACGTGTCGGAAACTGACGTATGTTCTGTTTGTGGAGACCCGGCACGCGATAAAAGAACCATAGTTGTTGTTGCGAATTCTTTGGATTCATTTGCGTTAGAGCGCACAGGGTTTATGGGTACGTATCACATACTTCACGGAATAATAGATCCTCTTAACAACATAGGTCCGGAGGAGATTTTTATTAAGGAACTTGTGGACAGAGTAGAGGGTCTGGCAGGAGAAGTTTCTTTCGAAAATGTAGACAATCCCGGAACCGTGGAAATTATCATTGCGACAAATATGAGCATGGAGGGTGAATCCACTTCTATGTATATTTCAAAGATGCTGCGCGAACGTGGCTTGGACGGGGGGAAAGTAAAAATAACCCGCATAGCGCGCGGGCTTCCTGTCGGCGGCGACGTAGAGTACGCGGACGATATTACCCTGGGAAGAGCTTTGGAAGGCCGTTTTGAAATTAAGTAGAATTGTCCTAACCCCACTCTCTTAATCCGATATTCCTTCTTGCACGGTTGTGCTAAAATCGAAGCAATGAAGTTATACAATTCACTCACAAGAAAAGTAGAAGATTTCAGTCCACTCAATACCGAAATGGTCACAATGTATACCTGCGGTCCCACAGTTTATGACTATGCCCACATAGGTAATTTTAGGACATACACACTTTCCGATTTTATAAACAGGACACTGCTGTTCAACGGTAACCGGGTGAAATTTATAATGAACCTCACCGATGTCGGCCACATGACGGGAGATAATTTAGGAGATGCAGACACGGGGGAGGACCGTATAGAAAAATCGGTTGCTAAAGAGGGGCGCACTGCGGCGGAAATCTCCACATACTACGCTCAGAAGTTTATCCAGGACTATGACAAGATGAACTTTATTCGTCCCGAGAAATTTACTAAGGCCACGGAGTATATCGAAGAGCAGATAAGGCTTGTAAGAATTCTGGAGGAAAAAGGTTTCACTTATACGACGTCTGATGGGGTCTACTTCGACACCTCAAAATTTGAAAGTTACGGACAGCTTTCCGGCTATACAACTGACAATGTGATGGAAGGCGCCCGAGTTGAAATTAATCCTGAGAAAAAGCATCCCACCGATTTTGCGCTATGGAAATTTTCGCCGGTTGATGTTAAGCGTTCCCAGGAATGGGCTTCTCCTTGGGGAACGGGATTTCCCGGGTGGCATTTGGAATGCTCGGCAATGTCTTTGGCTGAGCTGGGAAATACCCTGGACATTCATGTCGGCGGGGAAGACCTTAGGATGACACATCACCAGAACGAGATTTCCCAGAGTGAGTCGGCAACAGGAAAGAAATTCGTCAGGTACTGGGTCCATGGGGCTCACATGATGGTTGACGGCGGGCGGATGGGTAAAAGCTTGGGTAACGCCTACACTTTGACCGACATCGAGAAAAAAGGGTTCGACCCGATGGTCCTTAGATACTTTTTTATGACATCCAACTACAGGAGCAAGTTGAACTTTACCTGGGACGCCTTGCAAAGTGCCCAGAATGCGTTGAGAAGATTATATGAGCTTGCCCGGGGTTACAAAAAAGAAGACTCGGCAAAAGCATCCAAAGATTTTCTTAAGAAGTTCGGTGACAAGATTAATGACGATCTTAATATGCCGGAAGCTCTCGCGGTAGTTTGGGAGATGATAAAATCCGAGATGGGAGAGCCGGAAAAGCTCGCTACCTTGCTGAAAATGGACTCGGTTTTAGGTTTGAAGCTCGAAGAGCACCTGGCGTACGATACTCCCCAGAAAGTATTGGACGTTGCTAAAATGAGATCCGAATACAGGAAAGCCGGGATTTGGGACAAGGCCGATTTAGCAAGAAAACAGATTCTTGAGATGGGTTATGAGGTAGAAGATCTTCCGGACGGGAAGTTTAAGATTAAAAGGAAAATGTAGAAGTTCTGCGGTATCCGTAAACCCCGTCGCTCCGCCGGGTTACTCAGTTTTTAACCACCTGACGGCGTTTATCCCTATATATTCTCTTAGCAGATTTCCGAACTTTGGATCGTATGTGAAATCTTCGGAGGGATCTTCAACATTATCGGTTCCCTGCAGTGTTCTTTGGAATATAAACTTATTGGCTACGAACACCCCGCTTAGTTTCAATGTCCCTGTCTGGTCCCCTTCGTTGGTGTCGTACGCGGTGTAAAATGTGCCGTCTGCATGTACGGCGCATTCTATCTCACTGACAGTTTTTCTTATTTCGACGTTTCCGGAAACAACGAATAAGACGGCAGATTCCGGCGACAACGTTATCTCTTTATCAAACCTTAGGTCGCCGTTTACAAAAATCACTTGTCTGAACGTGGAGGTACCATACCCGCTCGGTATACTGGTGGGGCTTATCGTGAAATTGCCGTTTTTGATGTAAACGCCGTTCGTTACCGGGAGTGAGGTAAAAATTTCAATAGGCGTTCTTGCCGTGTCTAAAAGCTCGGCGTAGGTGTAATCTTTCACTCCAAAATTATTTTTTACAACCCAGTCTTTAGTGCTCGTAAAAAAGCTTATCTGGGTGTTACCCGCCTCTATAATGCTGTCCGTGTTATTATCGCTTGCTTCCGACAGCATGTTTATTCCCAACCTGCTTCCAGCCAGACCCCCTCCCCGTAGTTTAATCCAGGGGCCGTTAATACACAGATCCTTCGTGGAGGAATTTCCGGCAAGATCTTCCGCATAGAATCTTACGGTTTTGCAGATCTTCCAGTTACTGTCGCAGAAGTCTGTCTTTGGGGTTAGCAGGTTTGCTGTCGTGGCCCCGGGCAGGAACGGAGGCGATATAAGAGGCGCCCATTGATCTGCCTGCCAGTTGTTCGCACACTGCATCAAGTCCTCAAAATTCCCAAATCCCGGATTCCTGTCGGTATGATATTGAAACTTGTCTGTGAGCGTGGAAAGACCCGAAGCTGTGTCGTCGACCATAGTTGTGACGTATAGGCAGTGGTCGCACGGTCCAACACCTCTGTAAGCACTGGAATTATGCCAGTTAGTTGGCGGCGTCTGGTCAATTTTAAAAGATTCGGTTTGGGTTGGTTCCGTATTTCCTGAGCGGTCGACCGAGTAATAAGAGACCGTGTGGTTACCGTCCGTTGATACCGTGAAGGTTGTGTCGGCCGATTTGAGGGAATTATTTATCGTAGCTCCGTCTATATACAAAACCCCGGCACCTTCAAGTCCGACCTCCATATACACCCCTATCGCGTCGGGTACACTGACGACAAAAGTTTCGGTTATCTTTGTCCAAGCTGTGGTGCCGTTAACAGCATTACTTTGTCCCAGCTCTGTGTATACAAAGTTATCGTCTATATCTTTAGATACGGCGAACATTTTAAAATAAGCACTGCCTATTGCGGACTCTGTTTTTACCCATACTTCGGCGTTCATGTTGCTAAGAGGATTAGCTGCCGCGTAACTGACAGCATGACTAATTGAGTGCCAGGAAGCGCCCGTGGAGTTGATTTTTATTGATGTGGCGTCAAATACATAGTTTAAAGTATTTCTGCTGTATGTGGCTTGTCCGTCCTGCAGGCCAGCCTCCCAATATAATGTGTTTATAGATGAAGCTGAACTTGCGGTCTCAAATGACGGGTTGGGAGCAAGATTAAGGGTGTCCGATTTTGTTACCGCTACCCAATTTCCAGAGTCTATTTTGTAATTTATTGAACCTACACCACTGTCGAGGTCGGTTGCTGCCAAAATTATATTAACAGGAGTTATATACCAATCATTTTGCCCGTTTGGAAGCGCGGGTGTCTTAGTTAGAGAAGTGAGGGGTGGTGTTTTACTTGCATACACGGATTGTTGTGACGCCAGGATAAAGAGCAAAGGCAATAGTATTACGGCTAGGGCAGTCTTTCTGAAATTCATCTACGTATATGATAGTTTAGGGCGGTTTAAGGTGCAATGATTTATCACTGGGTTTTTGTCCCTTTGAAATGGTTCCTACCTCTTTTACCCTTTTAAAACTTCTCAGGTTGTTAGTGTCGGCGCGTTAGTATTACTTTTAGTTGCTCGATACCCGTGTTTACAGCAAGTTTAGTGTAAAGTATAATGCCCTTCCAGCGTGTTTTTAGAAAAAGGAGAGAAAATGTGGAACAAGGTCGATATTAAGATTTACCTGGTTCATGTTACAAAAGACAGGGAAAAGGCAGTCGTTGTCTGGCTTTCCTCTTACGAAGGCCCCCTGGTCCGAGTATTCGATTCTGTAGAGGTAATTAACAGTTTTTACCAAGGTTTGTTCGGTAAACCGGCACCTGAGTACGTTAACGTTACGAGAAACTTGTTTTGGAAGGAAATAGAAAAGCTTCAGGAACAGGACAACGGTCTCAGGGAATATGACTTTCGGGAAATCCGGAAAAGTTTGCTATAGGATTTCTTTGGCTTTGTCACCCCCCCCCATAAACTTACTCAATTGGTTTTTGGCGGGGGGTTTTTTGAGCTTCTTCTCCTGATTAAGAAGAGATTTACTGGCAACTATATCTCACAAGAGTCATTTATTAATAACGTAATTCCATTTATAATTATTTGGCTCATGACATTAACAGTACACTCCGCCGACACTTTAGAGAGCCTGGCACAGATCGCAGAAGATAGAAATTTACATACCCCCGACTATTTGGATTACTTTGAAAAAAAGGAATGGGTTTCCCTGGAATCAATTTTTGATCTCTCGGTTGTTCCGGAAGAAATCGCCAACTTTCCGGCATTTCATGATAAATCGACAACAGAGCTTTATGAGGAGGTCTATGATATGTATTCAAAGGGCACTGTCGGTATCGAAATTCCCAAAAAGGTCGAAACAGTTGAAGAAGCCCTCGACATCTACTATCGGTATAACCTAAATCAACAGCGCTTATTTGAAGAACAGATTGCTACAGGCAAGGGAAAAGAAACGGTTGCGACCAGGTTCGTTTTATCCAGAGCTCTTGGCACAGAGAAACTACTGAGGATTCTTGAAGACTACTCCCCACGGGAGGTATACGATACAACGGTGCAGGTGATTACCACTGCCACCCAGCTTCTTTGCATACTGGATTCAGACAGTGTTACGCAAGAAGTGGTAGAAGGTAGGACATCGGCTTTATTTATGGGGGATTTTGTTGAACTGGGGAATGAAAATCCGCAAATGGCTGATTACGTTTTGGATTTAGTTAAAATCCTCAAACCGAAATCAAAAGAATACGATCAATCTTTTAGCACCCTAAGAAGCGGCGTAATGTCCGAAATCATTAGTGCGCATGTAATCCGCAATTTGGACACGCCCGCAAACACTCAATTTGTACTGAAAAAAGCAAGTGCCGACGATGATTCCAGAAACGGTGTCGATTTTATTCTTGAAAATGTAGATAAAGGCAACCAGCCCATCTTAATAGAGGTAAAAAAGGCTGCTCCCTCGCAAGTTGACGAGGGGTGTTGTACAGTTGTTCCAAACATCAACAGGGATGGGGGAAGATACTCGACCTTTAGATCTGGACGTGAAGAAGACTGGCTTTCCACTCAATTTGGTATCTCCGAAAATTTCATCCGGACCTGTATTAAACGCAATTCGCCCGGTTTGGTAATTAGAGTTCCCCGGAATTCCGCGGAAAACTTAACCTGTAGTGATTTGTCAAATACCCAGGATGAGGGGTATAATACCCTTCGCATGGAAGTGGGCTCTGAATTAGGTGGTATTTCAAGGAAAGTAGAGGGCAGCCTATGATTACACAAGTGCCCCGCGAAAAACACCCGTTCAGCCTTTCCGACCTGATAAAAGAAGTAAACAGGAAGGTGCTTGAGCGGGACAAAGAGTTAGGCGAAAAAGCATCGAATAATAAGAATCATCAGATCCAGGGGATGTCGCACACAGCTTTAAGAAACTAACTACCAAACTTTTGAATGCCCACTTCCGACCGGACGGTCTATTGATAACAATCAGTAGGCCGTTTTTTTTAGGTTTCTACACAAAAACTCTTACGCACTATATAATCACCCCATATGTCACTATCCATCGGAATTGTCGGTTTGCCTAACGTGGGAAAATCAACGTTGTTTAACGCCCTGCTAAAGCGCCAGGCCGCACTTGCGGCTAACTACCCGTTTGCCACCATCGAGCCCAACACCGGTATCGTGGATGTACCAGACCCGCGCCTGAACATTCTTGCCCAGTTTGTCAGAAACGATTACGGAAATAAGGCTGGAGACAGGCAAATACCCGAAAAAATAATTCCGGCAGTCGTCCAATTTTATGACATAGCAGGCCTCGTCAAAGGAGCTTCTCAGGGAGAAGGACTCGGAAACGAATTTCTCGGTCACATACGCGGGGTGGATGCCATCGTTCAGGTTGTCCGCGACTTTACCGACGAAAATGTAATAAGAGCAGGGGCGACCAATCCGGAAGAAGACGTTCAGACTATAAACACAGAGCTAATTTTGGCTGACCTCCAGTCCTTAGAAAAAAAGATTCCCATCCTCGAAAAAGAATTAAAAATGGCAAAAGACCCTGATTCTCAGCGTAAGCTACAGGTTATAACAAAAGTACATGAGACCCTAAATAGGGGAGAGCTGGCGTTATCTCTAAACCTCGGAAAAGGGGACGAAAACCTTATAAAAGACCTTAATCTTCTCACTCTTAAACCAATGATAATTATACTAAACACGGATGAGACAAAATTGAGCACTCAGGATACCCAGAACGTAACAATATTAGGCAAGGGCGGTTTAAGAATTTGTGCCAAAATCGAATCAGAACTTGCTGAATTTGACGAAAACGAGAGACAATCCTACATGAAAGAGATTGGAATTACCGAGCCCGGTCTCGACCGTCTTATACGCAAGGGTTACGAGCTTCTTAACCTCGAATCTTTTCTTACTATGGGACCCAGAGAAGTACGCGCGTGGACCTACACAAAAGGAGATAAAGCACCTCAGGCAGCCGGTAAAATCCACACCGATTTTGAACGGGGATTCATCTCAGCTGAAATCGTTAATTACAGCGATCTAAAGCCCTTAGAAAGTCTTAAAAAGGCCAAGGAAAAGGGTTTGGTGAGACTCGAGGGTAAAAACTATACTATGCGTGATGGGGATGTGGTC
>MEWJ01000025.1 GCA_001773385.1 candidate division WWE3 bacterium RIFOXYD1_FULL_43_17
ACCCAATTGCCTTAAACTAATAAATACATGAACCTGTTCACCGAACTTAGTGTGATCATTGTAGTAGCGGCTGCCCTCGCAGGTGTAATGCGTGTTCTCAAACAACCCATCGTTATCGGATACGTTCTCACCGGTATACTTCTCGGCCCCCATGTATTCGGTGTACTAAGGTCAGACGAAGCCATGTCGGTTTTTTCTCAAATGGGCATCGCAACCCTTCTTTTTATTGTCGGGCTACATCTTAATCCTAAAGAGCTTAAAAGTTTTGGCACGACCTCCTTTTTAATCGGATTTCTCCAGGTTTTATTCACGGCGTTTTTTGGCTTTTTGCTAGCACAGTTGTTGAATTTTTCTGAAATAGAAAGTTTATATATAGGAATAGCCCTGTCCTTTAGCAGCACGATCGTTGTTTTGAAATTTCTCTCCGATAAAAAAGACCTGGAAAAATTGTACGGCCGTCTAACAATAGGAATCCTGCTTCTCCAGGATATTCTTGCAGCGGTGGCTTTAATTGCAGTTTCAGGTATAGCCGGTGGAAACGAAGGAGTGTCATCTTTTCTTTTGTTAATCGTCAAAGGCCTGGCCGTGATACTGGTAATTTCACTGGTCAGTTACTACGTGATGCCCGCGTTGGGAACTTTTTTTGCCCGATCCCAGGAGTATTTATTCCTTTTTTCGTTAGCGTGGGGATTTGGTTTGGCTACACTATTCGGGGCACTCGGCTTTTCAATTGAGATCGGCGCCCTGGTCGCGGGAGTTTCCCTGTCGATTTTGCCGTACAGCTCGGAAATAAGTTCGCGTCTGAAACCCCTCCGGGACTTTTTCATCGTTATGTTTTTCATTTCCCTCGGGTATTCAATTTCTTTTGATACCTTGTCGGGAATGTTCGTACCTCTTTCTATCTTGGCGGCCTTTGTACTAATCGGAAAACCGTTAATTCTAGGGATACTGGTTGAAATTCTCGGCTACTCCAAAAAGACAGCGTTCCTTACCGGCGCAAGCTTAGCCCAGATAAGTGAGTTTTCCATGATCTTCGTGCTTCTGGGTCTGAAGGTCGGGCACGTGTCGGAAGAGGTTGTAAGCGTAATTACAATTTTGGGATTTTTGAGTATAGCTTTGTCGTCCTACCTTATTGTTTATGCGCAAAAAATATATCCGTTGTTTGTCCCACTCTTAAAAATATTTGAAAGTAGGACGCCCGCCGTCGAAAGTGATTCCGCTCGTGTCTACGACACTGTTTTGTTCGGTTGCAACAGGGCGGGTTACGACTTCGTGAAAATATTTAAGGAATTTGGGACGCAGTTTTTGGCGATTGATTTTGACCCCGACATTATCAAGGAATTAACAGGAAAAGGTATTAACTGCATTTACGGCGATGCGGAGGACAGCGAGTTTTTAGAGGAAATCTCGATAGGAAGGGCGAAAATAATTATTTCAACAATTCCGGAGTTTGAAACAAACAACTTTTTGGTAAACAAAGTGCGTTCGGAGAACAAGGATTCCCTCGTTTTGCTTCTTTCTTACAACATAGACGATGCGATTAAACTCTACGAGTGTGGGGCAACTTATGTGATTTTACCCCACTTTGTCGGAGGAGAATTTGCCGTCAAAGTAATCAGCGAGGCGGGATTTGACGTTGAAAAACTAAATGCCAAGCGGGAAGAACACGTAGCTTATCTTAAAGAAAGAAAAGCTTTAGGGCACGCTCACCCGGTTTGGAACCACAACCGCTAAGTTTGGATTTTGGCATCGTATAAGGTAATATTGGCA
>MEWJ01000026.1 GCA_001773385.1 candidate division WWE3 bacterium RIFOXYD1_FULL_43_17
CAGGTGTTACTGTTGCTTTAGGGGAAACAAAGACCTGTACCATTACAAACGATGATCAGGCCGCTTCTGTACAAGGTCGAAAATACAACGATATAAATGGAAACGGTAATTTCAATGACAACGAAGTTAATGACGCTAACAGATTAGATGGCTGGACCATTAATCTTTATGATGACGAGTGGACTTTACTCAAATCAATGGTTACTGGGGATGATTCAACTCCTGCAGGTCCCGTAGAAAAAGGACAATACAAATTTAAAGGGCTTTCAGCTGGAGAGTATTACGTTTGCGAGGTACCAAATTCTTCATGGACACAAACAGAACCAAACGCTGACACAGGGGTTCTTTCTCAGATTCTGCAAAGTTACTGTCATGGAATAGAGCTTTCCCTTGGTCAGAATCTTATAGGTATCCAATTCGGGAACTTTGAGAACAAGACCATTACCGGATTTAAGTTCTCGGATTTGGATGGGGACGGGAACCGTGACGAAGGAGACGACCCTATAGAAGGTTGGGAAATCACTCTATGCAAATATTCGGCCAACGACAATGATTTATTGCGAGCGTTTACGGAAACTTGTCTGGTTGTCGATACAGACACAACCGATGCAAATGGTAGATACGAATTTACCGGGCTGGGTCCTGGAACCTACAAAATAACAGAAGAGCAGAGGAGTTACTTTAACGTGATATCTCCTGCAAACGGCGAGTACGATGACGTAGATATAAATTCTCTCCGAGAATCTTACGACTTCTATAATCAACCCGTATTACCGGAACTGACAATATCTAAGACCAACGATAGTGGTTCTCCTCAAAGCCCCGGAGATTCTGTCGGGTTCACAATAGTAGTGAAAGCGCTGGGCTCTAGTGTAGCTAATGTTATAGTAACCGATCTACTCTCGGAGGGCTTTGAGTACAGATCGGGTTCCTGGGGAGTTGTTTCAGATTTCAATGGTCCTGTTGCAACGCTAGAACCTACATACGCTTCTCCAGGAAAATGGTTCTTAGGTGACATGGAGGAAGGCGATACTTACACCCTCACATATATAGCGGATATCCAAAGCAATGTGGACGCAGGTACATATAAAGATCTTGCGTGGGTAAAAGGCACAGACTTTTGGGAAGGTAATGTGTTGGGGCAAGCTGTCACGCCAGGTGTAGTAAACACAGCATTCGTCGGTACAGCTGTTGAGGTCGTAACTCCGAATCCGGACCCGGAAGCCGAAGCTGAGGTAGATGAAGAGGAGATCACTGAAGAGGTACTCGGTACTTCGACAATAAGACTTCCCGCAACTGGTTCTGAAACAGTAATATTAATTTCTGCTCTCTTAACTATGATTTTAGGAATACTAATGACAGCGGTTTCCAAGAAAAAGCGATCTATGCCGATAGTGGTCGCAATGTTATTTACACTTGTTTTAGGAGCAGGAAAAGTATATGCGGAAACACCGGACTTAACCGTTCGTATCGAGGACCCCGAGTCAGCGTTTAACGAGCCCTTCAAAATCACGTTTGTTGCTATGGATTTGCTTGGAGATAGAGATCTCACGGCTTATTGTGAAAAAGACGGACCGAGTGATTCTGGTTGGGTTGAGTACGACTCGATGGGACTATCAATGGGCGGAAATACAGGGGTGTGCGACGTTACAAGCGGCGTTCTTAACGGTACCGGTAGCTATAAATTTAGGGTAAAGGTAGTTGCAGAATGGGAAGACTCTGTTGATGAAACTGTGTATTCAAACGAAGTTTCAACCACCTACGACAACGACGGTCCCGACAAACCCAAATACATAGAAGTCGACAGAAAATCCGACTGCAAATACGAAATAACACTCAAAACTGCAAACGATAGCCAGACCGATTACGTCGAAGTCTATATGTCCGACGACAAAGAATTCACAGCCAACGAAAACTCAAGAATAAGGACCTTTGATATGGGACCTGACGAAAAGAAAACATTCACTGAAGAGGTCGGCGGAGAAAAATGTGCTCACAGACAATACTTTGCAGTGCGTGCATTCGACTCTGCAGGAAACGGTTCTGATGTGGAAGCTGAAGAGCTGGTAGACGTTAATACAGTAACAATTAACAAAGAAGAGATAATCTACGAAGCTTCAGTTGCCTCAACCGGCGGGTCCTCAATTGGACCGGGCACAGGTACCGGAGGTGAAAACGCCGAAGTAGTACCCACAGAAGAAGAAATCGGGGGACCCGGTGAAGAAGGAAGCGTTTTGGGAGAACAAGTCCAGGATGAAAACACAACGGAGAAAAGTTTCTTAGGAAAACTAATTTCAAGTCCATGGACATGGGTGGTACTGGTAGTCATTCTTGGCGGATTAACGATAAATGGACTTAGAAAAAGGAACGCATAAATTAATTACGAGGTTAACCCAAGCCCAACCGCGCCCAGCCTTTTTTAGGCTGGGCATCGGCTTTGTAGGGCTATCCCTGGTAGCTTTGTTGGCTATCTTCTATCCAAGTATATCCAGTGAGTTAAAGTACCGTCTTAGCCCTCCTAAGGCCGACGCTGAGGTAAAACTGACCTCATCCGATCTACAAGAGAACGGCAAAGAATACATAGTGGCGGCTGACCCCTACCTAAGTATTGTTATTCCCAAAATCGGGGCAAACGCGAAGATAATAAAGGACGTCGACCCCACAGATAGTAGAGCGTATCAGAGCGCTTTGACCGAGGGCGTTGCCCATGCCAGAGGCACGGCATTACCCGGACAGGTCGGAAATGTATTCTTATTTGCCCACTCTTCCGACAATTTTTTGAACGCGAACAGGTATAACGCTGTTTTTTATCTTCTCAACAAAATGGAGAAAGGCGACAAGATCTACCTTATTTTTAACCGCCGCAAGTTTGATTACACGGTGACAGAAATGAAAATTGTGCCGGCGGAAGAGATTACCTATATGGAGTCTGAGTCCGAAACCGCTAAAGTCACTTTGATGACTTGCTGGCCGGCAGGTACCACGTTAAGGCGTCTTGTGGTTGTCGCCGAAATCGCATCAACAGAGTAAACCATATCCCATAACCATCTAGACAAAAAATGTACTCAATATATAATCTAAGCATGCAATTATCTGATTTTGAGACACCCCTATCTCAAAACGGTCAAGGTCCTGTGGAACCCACACCGGTTCAGGGTCGCCCCATAAGAATGCCTAAGGCACCCCAACCAACACAAGATTCCGGTTTGAGCAATAATAATATGCCTCCCTTAGATTTAACTAATTCTATGAAACCCGTAAAAAAGAAAAAAATAGGTTTCCTAATGTCCGTCATTCTCGGCTTTATAGTGACCGCGCTGTTAGGCGGAGGTTACTGGTATATAAAGAGCCAGGAAAATGCACAAAATCCTGTAGTTCCAAATCCAAATTCAAATGAACCTACAACAAAAGTCACGGAAATCATGAATCCCTTAACGGGAAAAATGTTTCCGGAGACCGCAGCTAATTGGTTTGAGGACAGACCGTTCGGTGTAATGATGAACAACCACCTGGATGCCCGTCCCCAATCAGGTTTGATTTATGCCGATATTGTTTACGAAGTGGTAGCAGAGGGTGGTATCACGAGATTTTTAACTTTCTTTTACTCCAATACTCCTGAAAAGATTGGTCCTGTAAGAAGTACCCGCGAATATTATCTTGTTTTAGTTAAAGAGCTGGGCGATGCCATGATTATGCACGACGGCTATTCTCCCCAGGCACTTTTTGCTATCGAGAACTGGCCGGTGAGAAGTCTTTTTAGAGGTGGCGCAACTATTACTTCTGTGTGTGACGGCTGTGTTTGGAGAGATAACCCGAGAGATGTGGCATATGAGCATACCGAATACACAAACGGAGTTAAACTCAGAGAACTCGGAGATTCTCTTGGATGGGAAGGCCAGACCACGGTGCGACCCTGGCTTTTTAAGGATAATCCAAACAAGTACGCAGCTTCTTCTTCCGCTACCGATATAACAATAGACTATTGGTATCACGGTGATTACACCGGAGCTTTCAAGTTTGATCCTACGACCAACACCTATTTAAGGTACACAGGCGTAGATGCCAGCGACCAACCAATACCTCAATTAGACCAGGAAACAAAAGAGCAGGTAGCCGTTAAAAACCTGATAATTCAGTTTGCAGTTGAATCTTCAATTGCCGGAGACGACAAGAGCAGGCTCGAGTACGAACTTCTTGGAAGCGGAAAAGCTCTGGTATTTATCGACGGTAAAGTAGTTGATTCTACTTGGTCCAAAGCGGGACGCGACGAAAGAACGATTTTCTATGATACTGCCGGTAACGAAATGGAATTCAACCGTGGAAATTTTTGGATCGGCATTGTTCCTGACCGCAATGTTGACCAGGTAGTCTATAAGTAGGCCGTGAGGCCCGTGACATCCGCGGATGAAGGGTAATTTATTTCCGGGGTTGAAAGCCCGGAGAACTGCTGCCCGGAAAAAGGTCAAAATATGTTAAAAAACTTATTTGTGTCAGAAGTCAGGGTCAAGATCCTGAAATTGTTGTTGCTTAATCCCACTAAGTCCTACCACGTGCGTGCAATTGTCCGTGCAGTGAAAGCAGAGATAAATGCCGTAAGAAGAGAGTTGGATAATTTAATTTCAATCAGCCTTCTTACAAAAAGGCAAAGTTCTAATAAAATATTTTATACGGTTGATGTTATGCATCCTCTTTTTCCCGATCTTGTTTCGATACTGGCTAAAGACGATGGTGTAGGTGCAGAAATTATTAAAAGACAAAAGAAATTGGGGAACATTACGTACGCCATTCTTTCACGCTCATATTTACGCGGCCGCCAATCCACGGCTTTGGATGTAGATCTTTTTATAGTAGGGACGGTTGATCAAACGGAATTCGATAAGGTTATTAAAGAAAACGAAACTGTTACCGGAAGAGAAATAAATTATTCAGTGATGGATGATGAAGAGTTCAACTACAGAAAAAGAACTAACGACCAATTCATCATGAAGATATTGTCCCAAAGCAGGGCAATGCTCATAGGAGACGAAGAAGAGTTTGTTTCAGTGATTGCCACCCACCAGTCATAAACTATATAATCTCTGAGTATGTTTAAAAATATATATGTACGCTTAGGTTTAATATCTGCCCTCACTACTCTTGCATTACTTATTGTTCTACCCAGAACGCCGATAAAAATGAATAACAGTTTTATCGGGCTGGACACGACCATCGGTGGATACAACATTGAACTTAGCGGCGGCAAATTTAAAAAAGACCTCCGTGATTTTAAAAAGGGATTGGATTTAAAAGGCGGTATCAGAATAGTACTGGAAGCCGATGTTTCAAAAATTGATGCCGGCGAAAGAGATATTGCTTTGGAATCTGCCAAGGATGTAATTTCAAAAAGAGTAGACCTGCTCGGTGTTACCGAACCTTATGTAGCAACCACAAAGAGTGGGGATCAATACAGAATTCTTGTAGAAATCCCCGGGTTGGACAACGTTACTGAAGCCGTAAACCTTATAGGACAGACGGCCCAGCTTACTTTTAAACAATTAAAGCCCGAGAACGAGTGGAGTGAGGACAAGATGTTCGAGTATTACACCACCCCCGACTCATGGGAAAACACAGGCATTACCGGAGCCGATCTAAAAGGTGCGGACGTAGTTGTTGCAGATCAGACCGACATTCAAAATCAGGGTAAACCTCAGATCAAATTAAGATTCTCTGATGAAGGCCGCGAAAAATTTTCTGAGCTTGCAAAGAAAAATGTAAATAAGCCTATCGCCCTTTATTTAGATGAGACCGGTGTACCTCTTTCAATGCCGGTAGTGAGTGCCGATCTTGCGCAGGGTCTTACCGACGACCCGGTTATAAGCGGGGATTTTACTTTCGAAACAGCTAAGAGTTTGAGCATTCAAATCAGAGCAGGAGCATTGCCCGTTCCGGTGAAAGTGTTGGAGCAGGAAACTATCGGTGCAACTCTTGGTGCCGAATCGGTTCAAAAAAGCTTCTTTGCTGCAGGTGTCGGTTTACTGCTCGTTGTCCTATTTCTTATATTCAGATACGGTAGATTGGGAATACTCGCGGGAGTCGCCCTTTTTATATATTCAGTTCTTACGCTCGCGATATTTAAACTGGTTCCGGTCGTTCTTACTCTCCCCGGCATCGCGGGATTTATCCTTTCGATAGGTATGGCAACTGACGCGAACGTACTTGTATTTGAAAGGGTAAAGGAAGAATTATTTTGGGGAAAGCCGAAAAACCTCGCGATACATTTGGGATTTGACCGTGCCTGGAATTCTATTAAAGACTCCAACATCTCGTCTCTTATTACTTCCTTTATATTGTTCCAATTTGGGTCAGGTCCTGTTAAGGGTTTTGCATTGACTTTGGCCATAGGAATTGCAGTCTCGTTGTTTAGCTCAATATTTGTTGTGAGGACTTTCATAGAGTTTGCCAACGTGCGGGGAGAAAAGAAAAATGCGTAATTTAATGAAATACAAAATCTGGTACCTCGTCTTTTCAGCTGTTGTCATTCTTCCCGGTATTGTTGCCCTGTTAGTCTGGGGATTAAACATGTCGGTAGATTTTACGGGAGGATCGGTTTTTAGATATGAATTTGAATCGGGTATAAACCCGGAAGATCTCAGACAGGTTTATGTGCAAAAAAGCATTGATGTGGAGGCCGTAGTTCCTGAAAGCGGAAATAAATATAGTGTGCGTACAAAACCTGTAGAAGCGCAGAGAAATAATGAAATCAAAGAAGCAGTTTCTGCAGTTTTTCCTAATTCTAAACAGCTTTCATTTGAAACAGTCGGTCCATCTATAGGAGCAGAAACCACAAGAAGCGCATTTGTAGCACTAAGCTGGGCGGTTGTAGGTATTATGGCCTACATAGCTTTCGCTTTTAGAAATGTTCCAAAGCCGTACTCTAGCTTCCGTTTCGGAGTTAGCGCAGTCGTTGCAATGCTCCACGACGCCTTTCTACTGGTGGGTCTGTTTGCGATACTTGGTCATTTTAAAAATGTTGAGGTCGATGGTCTTTTTATCACAGCCGTCCTGACGGTGTTGGGATTTTCAGTTCACGACACTATCGTTGTTTTCGACAGGATAAGAGAGAATCTGGGCAAACTTCCCAAACAAATGGACATCGAGGATGTTACAAATTATTCGGTTGCCGAGACTTTAAGCAGGTCCGTGGCTACTTCCCTGACCGTCATATTTACGCTTTCAGCGCTATATGTTTTAGGCGGCGATACCATAAAAATGTTTGTGCTGGCAATGTTGGTAGGTATTATTTCTGGAACATATTCTTCAATATTTAACGCCGCGCCGATACTTGTTCTCTGGGAAAAATACGCCGCTAAGAAAAAGAAATGAACTGGAACATACGTTCTGAATACACCGAAGGTGATGATGTAATTGCAGCCATATTAAAAATCCGCGGAATACCGCCGGAAGGTGACTTTTTGAACCCTCCTCCTTTGTCCGAAGCTTTTAAAGTACTACCTCAGGAATTGAAAGACAGTCTGCATAAGGCGGTAGATCTTGTTGATCAGACAATGAAAGACAAAAGAAAAATTCTTATTCACGGAGATTACGATTCGGATGGAATTTGTGCGACCTCAATTTTATTTAACGCACTCTTCAAAGAAAGAAGTTATGAAAACACATTCCACTTTATTCCCAATAGGTTCGATCACGGATACGGACTTTCCGAAAGATCTATCCTGGCATTTTTTGAAAAAGCCGGTTTGTCTTTAAACAGCGACGAAAAGATTTTGGTAATAACCGTAGACTGTGGAATTACAGCTGTTGACGAAATAAAACTTTTAAAAGACCACGGACACTCGGTGATAATTACCGACCACCACCAAAAAGGTGATGTGTTACCTCCGGCCGAAGTTATTGTTTGGTATGACAAGATCGTGGGTGCGTCACTATCGTTGTTGTTGGCAAAGGCGCTGGGATCAAAGGACCCCCATATGATTGCCCTTGCTTCTCTTGCCACTGTAACAGATCTGCAGCCTTTACTAGGTTTCAACAGATCTTTGGTAAAACGCGGACTGGAAATACTAAACAACGACCCTCCGGTTGGAATTAAAAAACTTTTGCAGGTAGCCGGAAAAAATGTGAGTGAGATTACGACCTACGAACTCGGATGGATAATCGGCCCCCGTTTAAATTCTTCTGGGAGAATATTGGATGCATCTAGTTCGTTAAATTTGCTCCTGGAAGAAGACGAAAAAAAAGCTGAGGCTCTCGCCATAGAACTAAATAGTATAAATGTTCAAAGACAGGACAAGACAGTTGAGATGTATGATCTTGCCGCGGGAATAGATGAAAATAATCTTCCGAAAATAATTTTGTCTTCCCACGCGGATTATCACGAAGGAATTATCGGGCTAGTCGCGGCGCGTCTTACACAAAAATATTTCAGGCCGGCAATAGTGATAAGCTTATCTGACGGTTATGGAAAAGGTTCCGTAAGATCTGTTCCGGGAGTAGACATAATCTCATTCCTAAGAAACTTCGACGAAATGTTTGAAAGTCTGGGGGGTCACCCTATGGCGGCTGGGTTCACAATAAAAAAAGAACTTATTCCCGGTCTTAAGGAAAAAGCCGAAAAACTTGCAGACGAAACAATTCCCGACGAACTTTTGGTGCCCTCGATGAATGTAGATATAAAAATACCAATCGATACGGTATCTCTTCAGCTCTTAAACCGTTTGGATACATTAAAACCGTTCGGATTGGGTAATGAAGAACCTGTTTTTATGTCGGAAAAGGTGGGAATTACTGACGTGAGCAGAGTCGGGCGGGACGCGCAGCACCTTCTCTTCAAATTTTATGATTCCGGCAAATATCACAAGGGAATTTTCTTTAATGCTTCAGATAAAGAGGCGGCAAACCTCAAATTTGGAGATAAAGCCGACATTGTTTATACTCTGAAGAAGAATGAGTACAATGGAAATACTTTCGTGGATTTATTTATTAAGGATATAAGAAAAAATTAATATGGACAGAACACTAATTAAAGATTTAAAAAAAAGCATAGGTAGCCAGGTTAAAATTTGCGGTTTTATACACGCTATCCGTGACCAGGGCGGAATAAAATTTCTTCAGTTAAGGGACGGTTCGGGTATTGTGCAGATCGTTATCTTAAAATCTGAAAAAGAAGTTTTTGACGCGGTTAAAGACCTGTCTTTGGAATCGGTTTTGGAAATCCACGGTTTAGCTAAAGAAGAAAAACAGGCCCCCGGAGGTTTTGAAGTTCAGGCAATGGAAATGTGCATATTATCTGCTGCCCAGCCTGAGTTGCCTATTCCTGTGGTCGAAGAAAAGGGTGGGGAAGAAACAGAGATGACTAAGAGACTTGACTGGAGATGGCTCGACCTGCGAAAACCGTCCAAGTCAAATATTTTTCCTGTGTGGACGGCTCTCGAAGAAGGTTTCAGGGAATACTTTTTGAAAAGCGGTTTTACTCAGGTCTATTCACCTTCTTTGATGAACACAGCCAGCGAAACAGGCTCAGATGTTTTTGAAGTAAAATACTTTGAGAGAAAAGCTTATCTTGCTCAGTCTCCTCAGTTTTATAAACAGATGGCGATGGCAGCGGGAATAGAAAAAGTGTTTATGGTCGGTCCTGTGTTCAGAGCCGAGCCTTCGTTTACAACCCGTCACTTAACCGAATTCACAGGATGGGATTTTGAGGCTTCGTACATAAATGACCACTTCGATGTTATGTCTATGGAAGAAGACATGCTCATTGCCGGTTTCAAAAATGTTAAAGAAAAGACAGGAATTGATATAGAAGTGCCCTCCAAACCTTTTCCAAAAATAACTTTGAAAGAGGCAAAAAAACTTCTTGCAGAAAAAGGACTTAGAAGTGAAAAGGCACACGACCTGTCTCCCGAAGAAGAAAGAACCCTGTCCGAAATAATAAAGGAAAAGGACAATTCGGATTTCGTTTTTGTTACCGATTATCCGATCGAGGCCAGGCCTTTTTACCACATGAGACACGAAGATAATCCGGGATTAACCAAAAGCTTCGACCTTATATATAAAGGAGTCGAGGTCACTACCGGCGCGCAAAGAGAGCACAGACTGGATCTGCTTAAAGCACAGGCAGTTGAAAAAGGAATGGACATTGCAACTCTCGAGGACTACATGAATTTTTTCAGATACGGGTGTCCTCCTCACGGCGGAGCAGGTATTGGTCCCGCGAGAATAATAATGAGATTGCTTGAGCTTCCTACGGTTAAAGAAGCCACATTCCTTCCCAGGGATGTAAAAAGATTAACCCCGTAAGAAAACATGACCACTTCGATTACGCGTAGATTTTTAGCCCACGGTATCAGGTCTGTTACGTACGTTTTGTGGGCAGCGGATATAGGAACCGGTTTAAGGCCGGTTGTTTATTTTTTGATCGTCGTCTACGTGTCATTTTTTATCGGAATCCGCAACACAGACCTCGGAAATGTCGTAAATGGGGTTCTTGTCTCTTTAAGATACACACCGCCGGATGTAATTTCATTTGAAAAAATCTATCCGTTGAAATCAGGTATTCAACAACCTCCTGCAGTTTCCGCAATTGCCACGGGAGTGTTCGACAGAAGATCGGGCAAAGTTCTTTTTAGCCAGCTGCCGGATGAAAAATTAGCCCCCGCTTCTACCACAAAGTTGATGACGGCTTTGGTAGCTTTGAAACTCTACTCTCCCGATGAAAAAGTAATCGTTCCTTATTTTTGCACTAACATAGATTCAACCAAGGCTTGGCTTCCCGCGGATGAGGAATTCAGAGCCGGAGATCTTATTCATACAATGTTAGTAGGATCGGCCGGTGACGCTGCGTGTGCACTTGCAACGTCCAAAGTATCCTACTCGGAATTTGTCGATAAAATGAACCAGGAGGCTAAGAGGCTGGGGATGAAGAACACAAATTTTGTAAACCCTATCGGGCTGGACGGTTTTAAAGGTGTTCATTACTCCACAGTTTCGGATCTTTATCTTTTGGCTTTGGCGTCCTTATCAAATGAAAAAATTCAGGACGCGGTCAAAACAAAAGAGTTTACCGTGAAATCCCTTTCATCGGATTTTACTTACAAATTAACCAACACTAACAGACTCTTGTGGGAAATATCCGGAACCACGGGAATTAAAACAGGCACAACCGTAGGAGCAGGCGAAGTTCTTATTTATGGTTGGAAAGACAAAGACAGAGAACTGGTCCTCATCGTAATGGGTAGCCGCGACAGATTTAGCGACACGAAAAATCTATTAAACTGGACACTTGCTAATTTCGCCTGGAAGACGGATTAGAGCTACCTTGTCGCCGCAGGCACTGCTTGAACCGGGATTGGTTTGACATACTCCCCACTTACCGCAGGAAGATAAATTACCATTTCTCCTCCCTGTGATCCCAGGCTTTTATATTTTGCCTCGAACACGTAGATCGGCTGGAGATGTGTCTGATCCTTGAGGTTTTCGTAGTACGCAAGATAAATGTTATCTACAAGGATCTCGCTTACCACCGGTGCGGGTGGTTTATCGAAAAGTGTAGTACCTGCAGGTGTAACACTTGTGATAACTCCCTTTCCGTTTTTTACTGCATCCCACGCTGTTGATATATCAATAATGGGGTATGAGGCTGTAGTTTCCGCCTCGAGTTCTTTGTAATACACGTCGGCTTTAGGGTAAGTTATCGCGGGGAAAATATCTTTATCGGGAACCGTGACGAAAACAGTCAAAAGCCCTATTTTAGGATTTGCTCCCAGAATCATAAAATCTCCCATCTTTCTGTAAAGATCGACGCGCGCAAAAATAACATCTCTTTGTGCTGTGGTCTCAAAAAGCCGTGTACCGCCGACGTAACCGAAAGTTACTTTTTGAAATCCTTGTCTATACAAATCGTCCATCCGGTCCAGCTTTGTAAGGAAGGTTAGTGCAGTGCCTTTTGCGTAATCCTCGTTCAATCTGCCTTTTTGCATTCTTGCTGAATTTTTTACCATATCGGAATCCGCGTACAAGTGTCTGGTATTTATGTCTACTTCCAGAAAACTATTGGTTTCGGCCTTTCTCCATCGGTAGACCGTACCTTTCAGGTCGGTGATGAGGTCTGCTTCGGAGTAACCCATGTATTTCGCGTCTTCTATCGCAGTATTTCCTGCGAGATATGAGTACGTTCTCGGTTTGAACTTGTACACGTTCATTTTAAAGGGGAATTTGCCCGGCAGTTTGCCGTTGGCGGTATTTAGTTTGTAAATCTGATCTCCTGTTACTTCTTTGTTTGTGAATTCAAGAGGATCGAGGTTGCCGTAAATCGGATTGGCGGGTTCTTTGGTGACGTAGAATAGTTTGATCAGGGATCTCAAGCCCGGGCCCCCGAAAAACATCCAACCGTAATAGACGCCAAGAACTAAAAAAGCGATCTTGGCCCAACGCTTAAACATGACGGCAGTTTTTGTTAAGTTCATCTCTAATATATTATAACAATATTTTGTATGATAAAATCCCAATTATGGAAGTAAGAACCAGAATGGCGCCGAGTCCCACAGGGGAATACCACGTAGGTCACATCAGAACTTTAATGTACAACTACGCTTTTGCCCGTCAGAACAAGGGAAAATTCATTTTACGAATCGAGGACACCGACCGTGAGAGGTATGTTCCGGGGGCAGTCGAAAGAATTCAGGATGTTATCAAAATGATGGGGTTTGATTGGGACGAGGGTCCGGGCACCGGAGGTCCTTATGTTCCCTACACTCAGTCCGAGAGACTCGACTTATACAAAAAACACGCTCAGGAGTTGGTAGAAAAAGGCCACGCTTACTATTGTTTTTGCACCGAAGAGCGTTTAGAAAAGCTCCGTGAAGAGCAGAAGGCTTCGGGCACCGCGTTTTCTAAGTACGACAGGCTCTGTCTGAATCTCAAAAGAGAGGAAGTCGAAGAAAAACTTAGAACAGGCGTTCCCCACGTAATAAGAATGAAAGTGCCGGACAACGAAGACATTTCATTTGACGATTTAATCCTCGGAAAAATTACAATAAATACCCAATCAATAGACGACCAGGTTTTAATAAAGACCGACGGATTTCCCACATATCATATGGCGGTTGTAGTCGACGATCACCTTATGAAAATATCTCACATAATGAGGGGCACTGACTGGGTGCCTTCTACACCCAAACATGTACTGCTTTATAGATTTTTCGGTTGGGACCTTCCTGCATTCGTTCACTTACCTAACCTAAAAGAAGTGGAAGGAACACGTAAGCTGTCAAAAAGATACGGCTCGGTGTCCGTCATAGAGTTTTTGACCGAAGGATACTTACCCACGGCTTTGAATAACTTTTTAATGTTTTTAGGCTGGAATCCCGGTACGGAAAAAGAAGTATATTCAATGGAAGAGTTTATCAAAGACTTTTCAATCGAACACATACAAAAAACTGATCTTGTTGCATTCGACAGGCAGAAACTTTTATGGATAAACGGTTTATATATTAGAAACATGCCGTCGGAAGAATTATGGGAAGGACTTCAGTCGTGGGCAAAAAGATTTGATGTATTTTTGCACGGTAAGGGCGCCGGAGAAAAAGTTGTGTTCGCGGCTTTAGATCTTGTAAAAGACCGTATGAAATTATTGAGCGAGTACAACAGTCTCGTTCATTACTTTTTTGAAGATCCTGAAATTGAGAAAGAAGAGTTATTTTCTTTTGTTTCGGACGAAGCGAGAGGAAAAGAAATTCTGGAAGGTTTTAAAAATATATTTTCCGGAGTCAGTGATTGGGAAGTTCAGAAACTGGATACTCTGGCTCATGAATTTATTGCTGCAAAAGAATATAAACCTAAAGAAGCATTCATGACATTAAGAATTGCTTTGACCGGAGAAACGGCTACTCCCCAGATATTGGATATTCTGGGCATTCTCGGCAAGGAAGCTGTTTTGAAAAGGCTTGATTCTGCTCTAAAAATCTAATTAACATAGAAAGTTTATCTTGAATTAGTAGAGTTCGTTGTTAGAATGAACGCAGAGAGTGGCGAGTACCCCGTATACATTTTTTGGAGGTTAATTGTGGTAAAAGAAATTAAAGAAAGTAAGCAAGTAGAAACAGCGAAGAAAAATGCGGCTGCAAGTCAAAAGAGTATTGCCCTTCAAACTGCCATAGATCAAATTGAAAAAAATTACGGAAAGGGGTCAATAATGAGGCTCGGTGGAAATAATGCCGAACGTATCATCGCAGTAATTCCTACAGGTTCAATTGCCTTGGATATAGCACTTGGTGTCGGGGGTGTCCCGCGCGGAAGAGTTGTCGAGATATATGGACCCGAATCATCGGGTAAAACCACATTAGTTCAGCACATAATTGCCGAAGCACAGAGGGCGGGAGGAACGGCAGCTCTGATAGACGCGGAGCACGCTTTTGATCCTACCTACGCTGAAAAAACGGGAGTTGATGTTGAGAATCTCCTCGTTTCACAGCCCGATACGGGAGAACAGGCTTTGGAAATTGCCGAAACCTTGATCAGATCTAACGCGGTCGATGTTGTGGCAATAGACTCAGTTGCAGCCTTGGTTCCCAGGGCGGAAATAGAAGGTGACATCGGAGATAGCTTTATTGCTACACAGGCACGACTCATGAGTCAGGCTTTAAGAAGATTGACGGGGGCAATAAGCAGATCAAACTGCACTATAATATTTACCAACCAGTTGAGAATGAAGATAGGTGTTATGTTCGGGAATCCTGAAATAACGCCCGGAGGAAAAGCTCTTAAATACTACGCGTCCGTTAGGATAGAAATAAGGAAGATCGAATCTCTCAAAGTCGGACAGGATATCAACGGTATACGTGTTGTCGCGAAAGTAGTTAAAAACAAAGTCGCTCCTCCTTTCAGAAAAGCCGAGTTCGACATAATGTTCGCCGAAGGTATAAGTAAAGAGGCCAACATACTTGACGTCGGTGTCGACCTTAATGTTATTAAAAAGTTAGGAGCCTGGTACGAATACAACGGAGAAAAACTTGGACAGGGCAAAGAAGCGTCCAGGATTTATCTTAAGGCCAATCCGAAACTCCGCGATGAACTTTCAGACAAAATAAAAGAGACGGTAAAACTAAGCAAAGAAATACCTCTTGAGCTGGGAGTCGTTACCGACGAGACTTCGCCAGAAGAAGTTGAATAATAAATGTCTGACATTAGAGAGTCTGTAGACAAGTTATACTCTAAGATATTGGATTTTGTTTCTTATACTTTCCGTACGGAGAAAGAAGTGAGAGACAGGGCTTATTTTTATCTCCGAAAAATATCTTTTCCTCCCGATATTAATCCTGCTGAGGTAGTGGAGGAAATAATAAACAAGCTCAAGCTCTCCAGAGATATTGACGACGACGATTACACCCGCAGATATATAGAAGGGCTTTTACTTTCATCAAAATCAAAAAGTTCCAGGGAGGCCTCTATGTTTCTTTACAAAAAAGGAATTCCGGAAAGCATCTCAAGTATGTATCTTGACCGGTTGGGCGGGGAACTTGAGGAGAAATCATTGAGTGTTCTAGTAGAAAAGAAGACAAGGTCAATAAAAAGTCTGCGGGACCCGGTTGTCCGGAACAAGCTGATCAGATACCTTATATCTAAAGGGTTTAACCCGGACCGCGTGAGGGCGGAGGTTGACAAAATCGCGTCATTAAAATAAAATCAAGGCATGGAATTTGCCGGCATTACACTTAAAAACACGCTGAAATCGGGACTTTTTTATACCCCCTTTCCACGATCTTAAGTTGTACCGACGCTAGTAATAAAGGTAATTCCACCGAATTTATACATATGGTTGAACTAATTATGGAGGTAATTAAATATGGATCCAGTAACGGTACTATTAATATTGGCGGCCGGGGTGGCCGGAGTGGTCGTTTCGCGCGTTTTAACTAATTCAAATAAACCAAAAACCGAGGTTCAGGTAGAAAAAGCACCTCTCTCAGTTCAGGATAAAGACCTGGAAAACGAGGCTGTTGTCATAGAGGCAAGATCTACAGCTAAGGAGATAATAATCGAGGCTAAGGACGAGGCTTTAAAGCTAAGATCTCAAGCTGACGATGATGCCAGAAAGACCAAAGAAAACTCCCTCGACGAGTCACGTAGGATAAGGGAAGGTTCCCTGGAGATTGAGAAAGCCCTGGCAATAAGAAAAGCCGAGGTTGAGACAAAAGAGAGGGATATAGAACAAAAAGTTAAGACCTTAAAAGAGGTAAAAGAGAAGATCGAGAAAAAGCAGGAAGAGATAGAAGAACTCCACAAAAAAGCTCAGGATGAGCTGGAACACGTTTCGGGCATGAGCAAAGATGAAGCAAAAAATCTTCTCTTACAATCATTAGATAAAGAACTTGCCCAGGAAAAAGGGAAGAGAATAAGAGAGGTTGAGGAAGATATAAAACACAATTCCGATAAAGTTTCACAGGAGATGTTAGTAAGCGCAATGCGTTTCGGTGCAACAGATACTGTTGTAGAACACACCACATCAAAAGTTAAGTTACCCGATGAAGATGTAAAAGGAAGAATAATCGGTAAAGAAGGAAGAAACATCAGAACGTTCGAAGAACTCACGGGAGTAGATCTTGATCTGGATTCGTCTCCGGGAGAAATATTAATTTCTTGTTTCGATCCGGTAAGACGTGAGATTGCAAAAATTTCATTGGAAAAGCTTTTAGCCGACGGAAGAATTCAGCCGGCCAAAATTGAAGAGATAGTTCAGAAAACACAACAGGACACAGAACATCTTATGTACAAAGCAGGGGATGACCTTTGCCACAAGATCGGAGCTTACAATATTCCTAAAGAATTAATTCAAATTCTCGGAAGATTTAAATACAGATTTTCTTACGGGCAGAATATGATTGAACACACCATGGAAGAAAGCAAGATAGGTATTGCTTTAGCACACGAGCTTGGAATCAAGGTTGACGTTGTCCGTCTCGGATGCTTGTTTCACGATATAGGAAAGGTTGTTACCGAAGACGAGGGAACTCATATTCAGCTCGGTGTCGATCTTTTAAGAAAATATAAGATATCCGAAGACGTTATAAACTGCGTTGCCGAGCACCACGAAGACAGGCCGTTCAGCTCTATAGAATCCGCAGTTGTCAATCTTGCAGATCACGTTAGCGGCGCAAGACCGGGCGCTCGAAGTGAAGACTATCAATCTTACGCAACAAGACTAAAAGAACTTGAGAACGCCTCAATGTCTTTCGACGGAGTCGAAAAGGCTTATGCAATTTCAGCAGGACGCGAAGTAAGAGTATTTGTGTCACCTGAAAAAGTTGATGATTACTCGACGGCATTTCTTGCAAGAGAGATTGCAAAGAAAATAGAACTCGAACAATCTTATCCCGGAGTCGTGAAAGTAACCGTGATAAGAGAGACAAGAGTTTCAGAAACTGCGAAATAGGGCAGCGTAATAAATCAGAAAAAAATGGAAATTTCGTGGCTTTTTAGTTAATTTGGTGCGTTATTAACAAATGTACTACATTATAATGTTGCTATTAATACTGGTCGTTTTTGTTGTAGCTGCAAGGATATTGAGCTCTTTGGTTAAAGGATGTTTTGTAGCCGTAGGCCTCTTTCTTATTGTCATTACAATATTTTTGTTGTATAAATCAACAGTAGAGCCTGTTCAGGTGTTTGGTATTTTTAAAATTGATAATCTAAAAATCACCAAACTTGAAAAAAACTTTTTATGAAAATTCTTTGTGTAGGCGAAATAGTTGCCGGTCCCGGACGTAAAGCGGTACAAGCCGCGCTACCCGAAATTATCAAAGAACACTCTGTAGATTTCGTTTTCTCCAATTGTGAAAATTTAGTTTCCGGAAGAGGATTCACCGAAGAAAAAATTCAGGATATGCAAAAAGCCGGTGTAGATTTTTTTACCGGAGGCGATCATATTTTCTGGCAAAAAGAATCAGAGGATGTTATCGATACGCTCCCGATTATAAGACCTGCAAATTATCCTGAAGGGACGCCCGGCGTCGGCCACAAAATTGTAGATCTCGGTGGCAAGGGCGAAGTTTTAATAATAAA
>MEWJ01000027.1:0-1647 GCA_001773385.1 candidate division WWE3 bacterium RIFOXYD1_FULL_43_17
GGGAATACTCGTCTTCCAGTTTCTTTTCGATCTCTTTTTGCTTTTCGATGGTACCCTTTCTCACCGTATCGGTTATTTCCATTACCTCCGAGGTTAATTCCCTCTTTAGCATATCCGATGTTTCACCGATAACCTGCAGATTTTCCTGACGTTCTTTTTCCAAGGCATCTTTGTACGTTTTCACTAGCTCCTGACCCAGTCCCTCCAAAGTTGCCGTTTGTTTGTCATAAATGGCAGCGAATTTCTTATCCAAATCGTCACGAGCTTCTTTACTTAAACTGGTTGCACTGTCCAATGACCGGTGAGCTTTAAGCTGGCTTTCTTCTAAAATTTTCAGGGATTTTAGACGCGCGGAATCCATTATTTTCATTGCTTCAGCATAGGCCTTATCTTTAATCTCCTTTTCCAAAAAGACTTCTCTCTCCTGCTTAGTGCGCTGGAGTATGTACAAAAATACTAGAACTAGTATAAAAACGGTCAGAGAGGAAAAGGCAATAACAAAGTAAAAAACTCTTTCCGTAAAGAACTCATTGGGCAGTAAGATTGCAAGATCCATACAGATAATCTATAACACCAGGACGAAATACGCAATCGCCAAACCAACGGCCATAATAATAACCGTCAATACAAAATTAAAAATAACTACGCGCCGTATGGATGTTCCGGCCATTGGGTTACGACCCAAGGCCTCTACGCTGGTGCCCGTGATTCTTCCGAATGATGAGAAACCGATAACAAACGAGGCAAATACGGTAAGTATAGCGAGCAGGTAGCGAAGCGCTTCTATCGGGGTCATGAACGGGGATGTGAGGCTCGTCTTCAATATTTCCAGTAAGTTCTTACTGATCTTTTTGTCTATAAAACTAGTCTTTATATCTACAAAAACGAGGATCTGCCCGATATCCTCATTATTTGCTGGGGTGTAATTTTCCAGGGCGACACCAAGAACCTGACCGCTCTCATTAGCGCGCACACCGACGCCGGGTATGTCCGAACTTGTTATAAAATCACCCTCCTTAATCTCTCCGTCCCTGTTTGAAACGTTTACGACAACTTCCCCGAAGCTTGTGACCAACTTATAATCAGTCAAATTAGTGTCTTCAAAGGATGTAGTAGGAGTGTCGACTATTACACCGAACATTTGAGTATCGTACTTTTCGGAAGAAATCGCATACAACCCTTCCTTGTAAGTAACAATGTCTCCCCCGTTCCCTTTGTTGTCTTGTATTTGTAAAGAATAGGCCGTATTAGTCTCCAGGGCTTGCACTCTTGGGGTAAACAAAAGAACGAAAACGGCAACCGTCAACACGTGCATTTTTAACTTAGGCAGAGGCTTATACATTAGTATAATAATAAGGAAAATTGGATTAACCGTCAATGCAAGGTGTGTCTCCGGGAATAAAAGTGTTGGGCTGGGCGGGTCGCCTTGAAAAAAATGTATTTGGATGACGGACGCCCGTGCCCTGTAAAAATAATTTCTGGGAGGATAAGCGTTTCTTCTTTTACCCACGGTATTTGGCAAGGTTTTAGAAATACAGGCAATGTCGTTATTTACAAAACATTTGTAGATTTAACGACGACCGGGATTTTTGGAGTGGCTGAGTATTGTCATATTATTACATAATCGTGGCCATGCACTTTGACCGG
>MEWJ01000027.1:1668-1755 GCA_001773385.1 candidate division WWE3 bacterium RIFOXYD1_FULL_43_17
GGGGGTGCGACAAAATTTTAAAAGCCTCTCTTCTCCCCTCCGACGAACGATCAGAACAAATCCGAACCAATATTACCAAAAGAAGAA
>MEWJ01000028.1 GCA_001773385.1 candidate division WWE3 bacterium RIFOXYD1_FULL_43_17
CCCGCGGTTTTCCTGTTTGGGCATTTCGCCTTTTTCCAAAATTTCGCGCTGTCTGACAATCTCCGCCCTTACGGCTTTTTCCATATATTTGAACGAATTAATATTTTTAACTTCTACTTTGTAAGGGGGCAGTTCATCTTTTTCTTCCATCTCGCCGGTTCTCAGTGAAATGTTGGCTTCAAGCCTCATCTGGCCTTTTTCCATGTCCGCTTCGCTTATTCCTAAATACCTGCAAATGACTTGGAGTTTTTTGCAGTAGTCTACGGCATCTTCGATGGAACGGAAACACGGCCTCGTCACGACTTCTATTAAAGGAAGACCGGACTTGTTGAAATCAACTAAAGTCTTTCCTCCTTCATGAAAAGATTTTGCCACATCCTCTTCTAAGTGAACTCTTTCGATGTCCGCGGTACTTCCGCTTTCCAACAACAACTTACCGTTTTCGCACAAAGGTTGTTTGTACTGACTAATTTGGTAACCTTTCGGAAGATCGGGGTAAAAGTAGTGTTTTCTGTCGAATCTCGAATCTTTATTTAACACGCAGTTTAAAGCTAAACCCAACATTTGAGCCTTTTTAATTCCTTCTAAATTAGGAACGGGCAACGCCCCCGGTAATCCTAAACATGTAGGACAAGTGTGGGTATTAGGCTCGGCGCCCCATATATTAGCGTCACATCCGCAGAACATTTTTTGTTCCGTTTTGGGTTGGACGTGAACTTCCATCCCCACAACCAGTTTGTATTTTCCCAATAATTCTTCGTTCATTTTTTAAACGTTAACTCCTAACTTATATATAGCTTCTTTTAAATTGGCTACCGCTTCAGTTACCATAAAATACGCCGGTTCGAATCCTGCTTCGTGTACCAAACTATTTCTTAATTTATGTGCATCCCAGATCCTGTTGTAAGTCGGTCTGTCGAATTTCTCTACGGCATTCTTTAGGCGCTCCCCCATCGTTTCACCGGGAACCATTTCTTTTAATACCGCATCCAATGATTTATCTGCCATAATTAGAGCCTGTTTTAATTGCGAGGGACCTTTTTGTTTGAGCAGAACACTTATGTTTTCCCAATCGGCAGTTATTTTTCTAACAGTCTCCTGGCTTACGGAACCGTATGACGATGAACTTCCCGACCCGAATATAAAGTCAAAAAATCCCATATTTATTCCTTAATTAGCGCCGGTTTTTCGAGATGAAAGGCCGTCGCCCCCTGATAATTAAATAGCGCTCCGAATATTTTCGACTCTTCGTTAATTCTGCTCATTATCTGAACACCCACGGGAAGTCCGTTGTAGAAACCGCACGGCACGCTTATTCCCGGTACTCCCGCAATACAACTGGGCTCATTCAAAACATCCATCATTTCGCCGAACATCGGTGAGTTAGAACTTTCACCTACATTTAAAGCAACGCAAGGCATGGAAGGAGCAACCAACAAATCTACTTTTTCAAAAGCCGCGTCAAAACTTTGTTTAATTAATGTCCTCACTTTTTGAGCTTTAGCGTAATAGGCATCGTAATATCCCGAGCTTAAAGTGTATGCCCCGAGCATTATTCTTTTTTTAGCTTCAAATCCGAATGAATTGCGGTCATGTCCGTATCTTATTCCGTCTAACCTCGCCAAATTCGAAGAAAC
>MEWJ01000029.1 GCA_001773385.1 candidate division WWE3 bacterium RIFOXYD1_FULL_43_17
GGTGAATGGAAACTTGGGTGCAAGTAAAGCAACTTATTACGAAGGTGACTCAATTCCTTATCGAATGGTAATGGATAATTTAAGTTTAGCTTCACATTCATTAACTATTGAGTGGGATACGACAAAAAGTAGTAAACATGCAGAGGATTTTTTGACAACGTTTGACCGTTCAGTACCAAGTGCCAATCCTTGTGTTGGAGTTAGTGGTTGTAGTAGCTTCTCGACTTTTGCAATTCCAAAAGATCCACAAGTTGACAATGGTTCTGGAAGTCCAATTATACAGATTCCTGGAGATTTTAGGCTTTATGGTGGAAACATAACTGGTGTTAGTGCTTATTCATATGATGATGGTGTAGGGTTTGTGGGTGATAAATCTGCAAGAATAACCGTTACCTTTACTGCATCTGTTTCAAATCCAGTACTTGCTTGGGGTGGGCACATTGCTCATAGGCAAAATTGGGGAGCAGACAACTCAGCTATTGCAATCCCAGGATCACCATACCATATGCGCCTCATTGATTTAGATGGTTCTGGTGGAAACCAGGATAGATCTTTATCTGCCGACGCTGTTATTTTCCCTGCATCAATAACTATTATTAAGCAGGCTACACCTGAGGGTTCAACATCTTTTCCGTTCACCGCCTCGCCAACACCTCTGGCTGATTTTTCATTAGTCGATAACGGAACCAGTGCAAATACAAAACTTTTCCCAGACATCACCAATTTTCAAACGTATACAGTTACCGAAAACACTCCTTCAGGGTGGGCGCTTGATGGTGTAGTGTGCGATGTAACTAGCCCGAATGGAGGGTCACAAAGTGTGAATGGAGCAACTGCAACAATAGATCTGGAAGAGGGAGAAGATGTAACTTGTACCTATACCAACAGTCAGGTCACCGGCTCTATAACTATAGTAAAGGACTCTGTGCCAAATGATGCACAGAATTTCTCGTTCAGTGGAGACTTGGATGCCTTTAGTCTCGATGACGATTCCGATATTACTCTTCCCAATACACAAACTTTTTCCGGACTTCTTAGCGGTACATACACCGTAACAGAGGGACTACAACCAGGTTGGAATTTAACTGCTCTGGTTTGTAATGATATAGACGCGGGAACCACTGTGGACTTAGCAACCCGCACAGCAACAATCGACCTGGATCTAAACCAAGACATTACCTGTACATTTACCAACACCAAACTCGGTAAAATAATAGTCGAAAAACAAACACTTCCCAATCTGTCAGGTCAATCGTTTAACTTTACGGCAAGTTATGACGCAGACGGATTTTCATTAACAGATGGGGGACAAGATGACAGCGGCTTTTTGATGCCGGGAGCATATTCCGTAAGCGAGACTGTGCCCGCAGGATGGAATCTTACCAACACTTCCTGTACAAGTTCCATAGCTGATAGCGAAACCGCCGGCAGTTTGGAACTGGACGCAGGCGAAACAATTACTTGTGTGTTTACTAATACTCAA
>MEWJ01000030.1 GCA_001773385.1 candidate division WWE3 bacterium RIFOXYD1_FULL_43_17
TTTCCAGGTTCGATGTGTCCCTGATGTTTTTAATAGTTCCGGCGTTTTTACTTATTTATTACATTTCCGGTTTTGAAAAAAGTCGTTCACAATATTATTTCATAGTCTACCCATTTCTATCCGTAATTTTTGGATATTTTTGTGTTTGGGCGATGAACAAGATGAGTTTGGGAATGAAACCTCTTTATCTTCCTATAATGCTGTTACTATTTTTACCCCCGTTCTATTTTTCGGTCTCCAACGCCATGAGATTTTTAAGGAACGACACCCGTCTTGATCTAAAAAAATTCCTCGAAACCGAAGTGCCGCTTGGCACTAGGGTAGTTTACGGAAGTTCGGACGCCGCGTCGGTATCAAAATACGTTTTTAACAACGCGGTAAAAGATCCCGACAAATTACCCAGAGGAACGCGGTATTATTACATAGAATTAAATAAGGGGGTTTCTTCAGGCCGGGCCCTTTTCGAAGTGTCCAACAGGGGTAGGATAGGGCCTTATATCACGGTCGAAGAGAAAATACGCTGATGCTCAAATTGCTAAAAAACTACAAAATAGAAATACTATTCGTCCTACTTTTTATATTCTCAAGGCTCCCTGACCTCGGGTATGACGTGTTCAATACGGACGTGTGGAAATGGAAGGCCAGAAGTTACGATTTCGGGACAGGTGTTTTTACGTTGGACTTGGAAAAGACAATTCAGAAATATCACCCGGGTGTCACCTTAATGTGGCTCGGGACCACGGCTATAAAGGTCTACAATTTTTACTCTGGGTATTATCCTGCGGAAAATAGTACCGCGATGATATTTCAACTTCATTTTGTGCAAAAACTTTTCGTAGTGATCGCGATAGCGGTGACATTAGGACTCTCACTTTTTGTTCTTAGAAAATTGTTCGGGGCAAGAAAAGCTTTACTCGTGGTTACTTTGCTTTCATTGGAACCGTTCTACATTGCGCTGACCAGGGTGTTTCATTTGGAAGGCTTGATGTCGACTTTTATGTTGGCCTCGTTTTTATGGCTTTACTATTACACGCTCGACCCGGCAAAGAAAAAAAGTCTGGTTGTGTCGGCGGTGTTTGCGGGTCTGGCTTTTTTAACTAAAACCTCGGCGTTGTTTATGCTTCCTTACGTTGGTTTGGTTTTGTTAATAGAAGGCTGGAAAGGTTCAAAAAATGTGTTAAGCGCTGTCCGCGCGGCTTTGCCTAAGGTAGGTCTGTGGCTATTGGTATTTTTAGGCGTGTTTGTGGCTGTTTGGCCCGCCATGTGGGCATTTCCGGGGCAAGCTTTGAGCGCGCTATACCGCGGGGTTTCGGAGATAGGTATAGAAAGGGAACACGTTCAGTTCTATTTTGGCAAACTGGTCGAAGATCCGGCTTTTTTTTACTATTTTGTTGTTCTGGGTTTAAGGTCATCGTACCTGTTAATT
>MEWJ01000031.1 GCA_001773385.1 candidate division WWE3 bacterium RIFOXYD1_FULL_43_17
AGGAAGTATCACCTCTATCTTTTGAAAGCCAATTTTTTCAAAAGTGTAGAAGGTGTATCCGGAGGGGTGCCCTACGGATTTATGTTCTATCTGTACAAGGGCTCCGCGATTCCATCCTACATCGATTGGCTGAACACTCCCCCCTCAAGAGTATGGGAGCTAGTTTACGGACGGTATATGCGGGAAAGCGCGGTAAAGTCTAGCGAAAACAAGTGTGGTTTTAAGGAGATTCCGGGTCCTCAGGTTGTGCTTCCACTGACACTTGAGGAATACGAAGCAGTCTCTGCGTTACCAAATTTGTTCCCTCTATGGATAGAAACGTGCAGTATTGTGGGAAATTAATTTTTACCGGGTCGGGAAATGAAACTTAATTTTTCCCGACCCTCTTTTTATTGACATGAGACCCCTTTTTATTCAAACTTAGTACATGCGTAAAGGTTTGCTCTTTTTTCTTATTTTTCCACTCTTAATACTTGGGGCTTACTCACTAATAAGGAGTTACCAACCCGGCTTGCTGGATTTTTTAATAGGCAGGGATGTAACGGACGGCAGTGTCCCAAAGTCAACTTTTTCGTCCTACACGGAATACGTTATAGATAAGGATCTGGGGCTATACCCGGGCGTAAAAAAAATTAACAAGGGTTCAGAAGAATTTCTCGAGTACGTTAACGATAGTACTAAAGCTTCCCAAATATTCACCGTTTACAGAATGTTCCTAGTAGAGAAAGTGGAAGATGCCCAAAGTGGGAAAGTTACACTGATTGATGAGGGCAACCGTGCAACCTATCTTTTTGAATGTAGCGCGGACAGAACCTCTGCGCATAAGTCTACCAATCTACAGTTTATTTCCTCAGGGTTTGATTTTAATTCCACGGTAGCGCAAGGAGATAGTGTATTTACAAAATGCAAAAATGAAGAGTGCGCCATTTTAGGTCCAGATTGTATTATCATTAAGAAGGAACTATGAGAAAGGTCACGACCGTTCAGAATTTTTTGTTTAGTTCAAATCCGGAAGGTAAGCTTGCCTTTTTCGTTTTAGCCCTTTTTGTCTTTTTTTTATTCGTACCTCAGGGCAAGAGCTATTCAGCCACATGCGGTCCTTCAGAATGTAGTTCGCAGGGCAAATATAACTGTCAGAGTGACACGATGTGTTGCACCGGAAATGGGTGTCCGAGCTGGGATTGTCGAGATTCAGGTACGGGATGCTTTTGGACAGGAGACGAAACAGGAGGGGGTTCTTGCACCCGACAATGCGCGGCTAATTTTGTGTGTTACAACTCTTCAACTGGCGATACCTGCGCTTCCAGCAATTGTTCCCCAACCCCGAGAAATGGTTGTAATTGGTACTGTTTGGCTGGTTGGGTAGCCCCAGGAACCGGTGTAGGAACCATCTTTAACTGTACGTGGGACATTGACTCGTCCAGCACGTGTGCCTACTGTTCTGGTTCCGGCGTGGGAGTTACATCTCCTCCACCGCCTCCCCCAACATCTCCATCCAAAGGACAGTTGATTGGTCGATTATGGACGGATTTCAATTTCAACGGTACCTACGAGGGGGTCACTGAGGTTTGGGGAAATAACGCTTCAACATGTGCTAACCACAAAAACGACTTCACGATGACATACAACAGCACAAATATTGTAAATGCTGCTTATGGGTGTAACCCCGAGGCATATTTTACTACCGGCGACGTAGACACCGGAGTAGCTAACCGTTCAGTAACTCTGGGCAGTTTACCTAGTGGTTATAGCTGCGCTAACGTTTCTTGGGGTTATAACACAACCGGCAACTTGAATGTTAAAAATGGAACAGGCTGCGTCGCGGCGAATTTAACGGTTGTGGGTGGGATGAATAATAATTTGTGGTGGTATCTATCCCCGAATGTGGGGAGCATTGTTGGTAGAATCCGGTCTGACGTAAATAAAAACGGTATTATCGAAGATCCTACCGAAGATTGGGCTAATACTGCCTCGGCGTGTGCGGGGCTTAAGCATGACGGATTTACTCTGAGAGAGGGTAGTGGCTCTAATTTAATAACGAGTTATGGGTGTGATGCCTCCCCTGTTGCTGCTTACTATTCTACAAACGCGTCAATACTGACCGGATCTCATACGTTTACTTTAGGAGGATTGCCTCCGGGATACATATGTGACAATACAAATGTTGCGTGGGGATACAGTACTTCGACAGGTTCTACCAGTGGGTCAGGATGTTCTCCAACCGTAACAATAAACCCGGGTGGCGTAAACGCCCTTTGGTGGATAATACATAAAACAAATACCCCGCCAACAGTTACTATTCCTAATTCTATTAGTTATAGTGTTGGTGGAATTGTGTTCCCTATAAAAATAAAAGTTGAAGATCCTGACGTTTATGGCACCTTAAGAATTGCTTCGTCTTCTAATACAGCTTCGATATCGCTAAGAAGCACATCTATTATAGAAATAAATGCATACGGAAACCCTGATGGGGGTGTGTGGCCAAATATCAACATCTACGGTTTTAGAAAAAGTGATGGTGTCCGCGTAGGACCTCTGGCGTCCATTACTGTAAACTCTGCCACAAGAAAAACCTTTCAAGCTAACACTAGTGCTTTTGCCAACGTCTATAGCCATTTTGATTTGGTATTTTCAAACGACTCCTGGAACGGTGTTACGGGGCGCGATATATGGATAGACGACATTAGTCTTTATGATTCATTGGGTGTTAAGTATACGATGCAGGCAGAAAATTTTGATAATTTATTCTCTTACGACGTCGGCTTGAGTTATGGGGACGCTAACGATTTTATGACTCAAAGTAGAAGCGCTGCGTTGTTGAATACCCCCGGTTATCTATTGCTTGGGTGGGGAGGCGCCCTCAGACTCCCTGCTCTTTGGGTCTCTCCTAACACCGTACCTGCCGGAGCGGCTCGTATATACTTTAATATATACGATGAACCCGGGTCTTCTGCTATTCAAGATTGGGTAAGTTTAAACGCCGTGTACAGTACGCTGAGAGGGAATATCTGGGTCGCGGCATCAGGCTCTCCTGTGAACTGTAGCGCACCCACAACCACGCATCCTTCAACTCCCATAACCATTCGGGTTGACCCCCAAAATCGTACAGCCGGCATGCTTGCTTCAGGTAGCTACAGCGTGTCATCCTTGTACGGGCCTATGACAAATGTGAGTCTTTCTGGTGCAGGTTTAAATCCCGCTTCAGGCGGTAGCTATGCAAATGCTTGTTTAAACAACGCTAGCTATACAGCTCCGGGTTTTATATCATACCCGGGTTCATATATCGACCCTGTTACCAACACATTGAATATCGGGCTACGTTTGGTTGACGCGAAGCATTGGTTTGCCGCGTTGGGTGGCGATATATATGCAGGCAACTCAATAAATGTAACTCTTCCATCTGCCTGTCCGAATGCTCTTAACCCGATGTGCCCCAGCTATGCTTCCACGTCACAGACCTATTTTGCTCTTGGGTATGGGTCAGCATCATCAATATTCTCAGGATTCGGTATGCCTGCCACCCCGTCGAGGTATTCTGAATCCGGTGTTTCTGCCACTAACCTTGGAAATCAATTTTCAAAGAAAAACAGTGCTTACTTTAAACAAACACTCACGTCTTTAATAGACTCCCTGAAAAACACGAACAAACTTTCGACTTTCCCTACATCGTCTACTTTTGCGGTTACTTCTGCCGCTCCTGCTTACATAACTGCATTGGATCCTAATATCTCTTCCGCTCCCAGTACCTACACTTATACTGTAACAGGGGATACCGGACTGGCCGTTATGGTGATTCCATTTAAGAACCAGCCGTTCTATATAAATAATATAGTTACGACCGGAACTTCGAGACTTATTATTTTAGCCGACAGGGATATTGTAATAGGCAACGAGATTGACGGTACTAACTTGAATCCTAAGACCACCGATCCTCACATTAAGGCATCCATAATAACTACAAGGAACATTACATTTGCAAATAAACCCCTCACTGCTACGTCCTCTCCCGGCACGCTAATCATAGAAGGACCGGTTATAAGCGGAGGAGACAAAGGTTCGGATTTCGGAATTAAGTTAGACAGAAATATGGTAGCTACGTCCAACGAACTCCGTCCTGCGGTACTTGTGAAATTTAATCCTTTTTATATTACACAACTCAACAAGATAGGTATAGGCAATTTGATACCCGCTTTGAACGATTTGTTTGTATTTGATTTTGATGAGAATTAGGAATTGTAACCTTGAATAAACGTAGAATTTATATAAACAACAAAGGTCAGGCACTTCTTTTTGTGGTTGTTGCACTCACAATATCAATGGTGGTGGGTGTTTCAGTAGCAACCAGAACTCTTTCCATGACAAAACGGGTTTCATCCACAGATACACTCGCAAAAGTGTATTATGCCGCAGAAGCTGGTATCGAAAGGTTTGTATCCCGGCCTGTCTCTGAACTTGCCGCTATGGTAGCAGGTGGTAACTGCGGAAATACTTCGTCGACTTGGTCATCTGCTGAAGGCGCCTGCATATTTACGCTGGGGGATACGTCAGAAATTGCAACTGATACATCGGTGACCGTAGATCTTGTAAGTGCCAATGAATCCGACCCTGAACGTTATGAGATAAGGTTAAAGAACGGTGCTTTTTCGGGAATAGCGATGTCAGGTTACTCCGGTAATCAGGTAACTTTGTGCTGGGCAGACAGTAACAACGCTAGTAACACCGCTTTATACTACACGCTATGGAGCTCAGACGCCCTTTTGAGGGAGAATTTAGTGTTACCCAATGCAGTAGCTCCAAGTCCGGATGCAGTGACTTTCACAGTGACAGGGACTCCTGTTACTGCCGCTGTCTCACCCCATGCCATGTACGATTGGTGTGCCAACATTTCCACTGCCGGTACCCCCTATTTTATGAATGTAATGTCGCTAGGAGGAGATGCTACGGTAGGTGTGCTTCCTGCTTTGGGATTTACTATTCCGCCTCAGGGATTTCAGATAGTCTCTAGGGCAACCCTGAGTTCGGACGATGATAATCCGCAAGTTGTCACAGTTATCCGAGTAAGTCGTTCATACGATCACGTACCGGGCTTTTTTAATTCGGCAATATACTCTCAGAAGGATATTGTTGCCAATTAATTCCCGGTGTGCTAACTTATCAGTTGCCTATATCTCCCTCCCGAAAGGGCTTAGGTGAGGAACTGCACGAAGCAGTCCCAAAAGTAAAAGGGAACCCGCGTCCGATCTGTTAGGTGAGTTTTTATAACAGTTTTTGCGGTTTCCCAAAAAATATAAATTTAAATAAGAAAGTCGCTTTTAAACGCGGTTGAAGTTGAAAACTATGTCTAAATACAAAGTGCCTAAAATTGAAGAATTAATTGAAGCAGGTGTCCATTTTGGCCACCAGATAAGAAGATGGCATCCGAAGATGGAGCCCTATATCTACACTGTAAGCAAGAATATACATATCATTGATTTGGAGGACACCGAGCGCTTGCTAAAAGAAGCGTGCGAGTTCCTCTATAAACAGGCCTCAGAAGGCAAGAAAATAGTGTTTGTTGGAACTAAGAAGCAGTCTAAGGAGATAATCCAGGCCGAGTCTACAAGAAGCGGGGCTATGTTCGTAAACGAGAGATGGATTGGCGGAGCTATTACTAACTTCCCTACAATTAAAAAGAATTTAGACAAGCTGATCAAGTACATGCGCGGTAAAGAAACGGGCGAGTTTGATAAATATACGAAAAAGGAAAGACTGCTTATAGACAGGGAGACCATAAAAATGAATCTTGTGTACGGGGGTATATTGAATCTTACAGAAACTCCCGATGTCCTGTTTGTCATAGACCCGAAAAGGGAAAGGACCGCAGTAAAAGAAGCCCAAAACGCCGGAATCCCGGTAGTAGCTATAGTCGATACTAACGCTGATCCCACAGGAATAGATTACATAATTCCCGGTAATGACGACGCCATCAAATCGGTAGCTATACTGGTACGTGCTATCGCCGACGCGGTAGAAGAAGGTTACAAGGAATTTGATAAAAAAGGTGCTGAGCAGGTTAAGAAAGCGGAAAAAGCGGCCGAGCCGGAAGTAGAACAAAAAGAAGATATGGTAGTTACAACCAAAGAGAGCCCTGTTGTCACTGCAGAGGTTGAAGAGATAGAAGAAAAGCTCGTTGTTGAAGTGGTTGAACCTAAAAAAATAGAGAAGATAGAAGAAAAAGAGGAAAAGACCGAGAAGGTTGCTGAGGAGACAAAAACTCCAAAGAAAACCAAAGCTAAAAAGGCTACAAAGTGACCATGCATTTCGGGGGTTACCCCAAAAAGTACAGATGCATTTTGGAGATTACTCCAAAAAGTACAGATGCATTTTGGAGAGTACTCCAAAAAGTAGTATGCATTTCGGGGATTACCCCGAAAAGTAATTTTAACTAAGGAGAAAAAATGGAACTAAACATAAAAGACATAAAAAATTTAAGAGAAGAGACCGGAGCAGGTGTTTTGGAAGTAAAACAGGCTCTTGAAAATTCTTCAGGAGATTACACAAAGGCTAAAGAAGAATTAATGAAGAAGGTTGGGGCAAAAGCAGCTAAAAAATCCGACAGGGTGACCAAAGATGGTTTGATTTTTACATACCTTCACGCCGGAGGAAGGGTCGGAACCATGATCTATATGGCCTGTGAGACCGATTTTGTGGCCAAAACAGACGATTTCCAGAAGCTATGTAAGGAAGTTGCCATGCAGGCTGCGACAGGCGATTATAAATCGACTGAGGAGCTTCTAAACGACGAATATATAAGGGATCCGTCAAAGAAAATCTCAGACTTACTAAACGAAACCACCGCCAAGGTTGGGGAAAAGATAGAGCTTAAGAAGTTCGTCAAATACTCCGTTGGGGAAGAATAAACCCGTAGGTAAGCAAAGGTTGGTAAGCCCGTGTTTTCCTGATATTATTCAGTACATATGAATACTTCGGAACTAAAATCAAAACTTTCTAAAGTCCACGAATTTTTACAGGGGGAGTTGTCGCAAATCCGTACAGGAAGAGCGTCACCTGCCCTTATAGAAAATATTCCGGTAGACGCGTATGGGACGAAGATGATGATAATAGAGGTCGGATCCATCACGGTTCTGGACTCTCAAAACCTTGTAGTAGTACCCTGGGACAAAGGCCTTATTAAATCCATTACTAAATCTATAAGAGAAAGCCAGGCAAGCCTTAATCCCATTGAGGAGAGCGACAGGATAAGGATACCCGTGCCGTCACTTACCGAGGATAGACGCAAGGAATTGGCCAAAATTGTAGGGGCGAAGGCCGAAGAGGCCAAAAACTCCATAAGAAACACAAGACAGGATGCGATGAAGGATATAGAAAAATTGTTTGCAGAAAAAGGCATAGGTGAAGATGAAAAATTCCGTCTCAAGGAAGAAACGGAGAAAATTGTTAAAGACGCCACCGACGGAGTAGAGAAGATGAGCGAAGAGAAGAGATCAGAAATTTTAACCGTGTAGTTCCGGAAATTAATACATGACAACCCTAATAATTTTTTTACTAATACTCTCGGTTTTGGTTTTAATACATGAATTGGGTCATTTTATGGCAGCAAAAGCCAACGGTGTCCGAGTGGAGGAGTTCGGATGGGGGCTCCCGCCGCGCATAATCGGAAAGAAGTTCGGGGAGACCACTTATTCCATTAACCTGTTGCCTTTCGGAGGGTTCGTAAAGCTTACCGGGGAAGACCTGGAACAGGGGCAGGATG
>MEWJ01000032.1 GCA_001773385.1 candidate division WWE3 bacterium RIFOXYD1_FULL_43_17
ACCCTGCCGCAATATTCGAGTTATAGCGATTCAAAACCAATTTGGCAATGTAGTTATGTCCAAGGATGTTTATAGAGTAATTCTAGGTTAAAAATATTAAAAATTCTAATTTCTATTCCTGTACCTAATAAATAGGTTGCTATGACAACAAAAACCTTGGCTGGCGGCGTGGAAATTAGTTGGAACCTTATTAATTAATAACTGATCCATAACCTTCATTCTTAAATAACGTTTTCAAAGATTGCATTATAATTTGATAGCTCAAAGACACTATTTTGTAATATGCTAACACCTTAAAAGCGTCTGGATTAACCATGTCCTCTTTTTTCCCATTTACTCTACACAGGGCGTCTACATAAATTCTTACTGAATAAGAAAATACAGTATTTTCATCTAAATGTTTTCTAATGACTTTAGAATCGCTATAAAATCTTCGATCTACAATAGACAAATCGTATGCGTCAAAAACTTTTTTAACAAACTCATTTTCGGATATTCCAACATCGCTTATAAATTGTGTGTTCCCACGGTCGGCTAGAAACGAGGATGTTACCGCAATTATCATGTTCTTAAATAAACCAAGACATGAAACATAATCGGTAAACGCATCTTTAAATTCCTCGAAAAGTTTTAATTGATTTTTGTCCCGCGTAAGGCCGTCTAGTAATGACGCTATCGTGGAAGTGGCACCGGACATGAAAAGCTCCTCAAAATTTGTAAATGCTTTTTCCGAATACCTCCTGACGATGTCCTCGTGCACTTGTCTAATTACCTTGTTCGTAACTTCAGACTTCTGAATATCTAAATCCAAAAGGTAGCTCATATTTTTATTTTACACCACAATTGTGACTGAGGGGCAATTTTGTAGCTTTTTAAAAAAGAAACAGGAGTTACTAGTATAATACAAATATTTAGGAGGTGATTTTATGGATAAAGGATTAGAGTTTGAATACTGGATAAGTAATACGCTTCCGTGGCAGCTAAATTTAAGTCCTTCCAAATCTTGTGGGGTAGAGCAAATATTTGGTGCTTTTGCTGACTATGTGCGCCCTATTGCAGGTAAAGCTCCAGAAGAATTTGAACAGTTTTTTAAGGTTTTAAAATCCAAGATTGAGGAAGTATATAAATTCAAGGCGCCGAAGGGGTATCGAGCCTATCCAATTACTATCGATGGTGACTTTGATAAATACCCAAATGGGGATATAAGGTACAAGATACAGAAAAACAATTTTTAATTACCGCTAGTTAAAGATATGGATATGGGAATTAGTGGAAACATTCTAGTATGTGCTATCTGGGTCAATATCAAACTCACGGATTTTTTTAAGCCTCTTTATAGAAGATATGCTCTTGTTAGGCCACAAACTCTCTAGTTCTTGAGCAGCTTCAAGTGTTAATGACTCATCAAGTTCTTCAGTATCGACCGAGTATATCCCTCTACGCACTCCTTCAATTAGCTCAATAACATAATCGTTAACTTTTGTTATCATAACAGCCGCATCTACGCCTTTAATTGACATAATGGGATTTAGTATTTTTCCATTTAGTCTTTTTTTACCTTGTTTCTTGGTAAGTCCAACATAAGTAGCATTCTGTTTTTTTTCGTCATACTTTCCGGAATTAATATTCTCTGCAATTTTAAAATAGCGTTTTGTGAACTCGTCCTCCACCTTACTTGAAAATCTTATTTGCTTATCCTTGTGTGAATACAATAAATCAACAATCATTTTTTCATATTCTGGATTTATACCTTTTGGGTTATCGAACATTTGAAAAACTACATCTTCTAATAAGTTAGATTTTCCTATTTCCTCTTGAGCTATTATCGATAACTGAAATGCTGTAGGAAAAGATTTGTTTTTATACATAAAAATAGAGTCTTTATGCAATCTTAAAGCATTTAAAAATGACATCCCAGACATCTTTGACAATCTTTTTCTAATATTCATATCTTTCGTTTGTGAACAAAAGAATTATAACACTCAATTCTGTGCTATAGGACGCGACTGTTGGCGTAGTTAGAGATTATCTAAACAGACGATTAACGTGTAGTAGGGTACCCACCCATTTTCGTAAGTTATCTTAAGTATGATTGTATGCAGTTCTTTATAGTGGCTTGTCTGGTATTAGGATCTGCCGGGTCATGGTACGGTTTACCATCTGAAGCATCTATTATTGCCTGCTCTCTTGTGCATATACCTGTATAAGAACAGAACGAAAGAACATCTGATACGGCTTCATTAAATTCCGCAATTGCTTCATCTGTTTTCTCAACACAATATTTTTTAGCGTACTCATTTGTTTGGAACTGTTGGGCTTGGTGTGTTTTTTGAGGAGTATATATGACTAGATAATAGAAAAACGCTACTGCAAGAAGCAATGCCGATAAGGCGAGTAACAAAGGTACGATAGTATTTTTCATACTTGGGTACGCTGTGAGCAATCTAAACTCTCATAACACATCTAGTATTATAGTAGTCCATTATCCTGTTACCAACAACAGTAAAATATTCTACATTACAGAACTGTTACTTAAAAACAAAAATGCCGGTTTAATGGCTTGACATTTAGAACGATTAGAACTATGTTCAGTTCAACAACAGAGATCCAAATTGTTGTTACTCCTAGCGTCCATTTTTAACTCAAGTGAATAAAGACTCTTTACGCGAAAAGGAGTTATTACGGCTTTTTTTCCACAACAAATTCCAAATAAATCTTAATGATAGCGACTTACAAGAGTCGTACATCTCCCTTTTGTTTTTGGCGAAAGCCATAAGTAGATATTTAAGTTTAAAAGGAAACCTAACTTATGAAAAAAAGTTATAGAGTTGTTCCTCCTGAGGGCGGTAGCCCTCAGGATACTCGACTTGATAGTACCGTCTTAAATGGGACAAACCTTGGACCATTTTTGAGGCAAGTAGGAAAAAGGATAGAAAATATTAGATTCAGCAACGTTAAAATTGTAAAAAGTAATAATTATTACGAGATTCACGTACCCGAACGTCCATTTCTTCTTGGTACACGGCAGCAAAGCTGTTCTCATGAAAAGGAATACAGTAGGTCCCAAGAATATAGAGCAAGAAGCGTAAAAAGAGCTAAAGACACAATTCGTAGGCTAGTAATAGGCAACTTTACTACAACGGCAAAATTTTTAACGCTAACATTTAATCAAGACCTTTGCGACTTTGATATTAACGATCTCTCAGCATGTAACAAAAGCATGAGTATTTTTTTTCATTTACTACGACGTTTGTATGGGAATTACAAATATGTTTCTGTAGCGGAGTTTCAGCAAAGAGGGGCAGTACACTATCATGTTCTAAATGATTTACCGTATATTGATAAAAATGTAATTTATAACTTCTGGGGTTTGGGTTTTATAGACATAAAGAAGTTACACAGAATAGAAACAGCTGCTATGTATTTGCTTAAGTATCTGAGCAAGGGTTTGAATGATGAACGATATAAAAATAAAAGAATATATTCTGCTTCAAAAAATTTAATTAGGCCCGTTAATATTTACAACTCACGTGCTGAAGATATTAAAAGAATATTAGAACAAATGCGAGAACCGGACTTTAAATATGTGTTAAAAAGTACGGAAAACGGAAATATATTTGTATCGGAATATATTTTAGGATATAACCTAGGAAACAATGAACCTAACAGACCATGATCAGAAAAATAATAAATATGTGATGTATTGTAGAAAATCTACTGATGAGTCTAATAAGCAAGTGCAGTCTTTAGCAACACAATGGCGAATGCTAACCGATTTCGTTAAAGATAACGACCTTGATTGTTCGTATTTTTTCCAAGAAGCAAAAAGTGCCATGGACGAAAATAATAGACCTGATTTTAACAAGATGGTTGAGTTAATAACCGAAGGTAAGGTCGATTCAATACTAGTTTCGCACCTTGACCGACTTAGCAGGAACAGGGTTGAGATCGGCAGATTGATCCAGCTATACCAGAAGGGGAAACTTAGGGAAATTAGAACTCCATACCGCAGATATAACACAAGCTACGACATATTCTCTATGGACTTTGAATTCATGGTTTCCGCTCAGTACTCGGATCGTTTATCCATGCGCGTAAAAGAAGGTAATCAATCTAAAGTATTAAAAGGCGAGTTTCCCGGTGTAGCAAAAATTGGTTATTTAAACAGAGATCGTAAGATTGTTCCGGATCCCCTGACTGCTCCGTTTATCAAGTATGCCTTCGAGATCTTCTCCCAAGGTGGTGTTAGTCTCCGCATTCTCTCCGAAACTCTCTACGATCGGGGCCTACGCACAAGAAACGGTAAAAAATTGCACGTCTCGGGTGTGGAGAGAGTACTAAAAGCTCCCTTTTACGTCGGGAAGTTTTATTTCAACGGAGTTTTGTACAAAGGTTCGCACACACCACTTGTCTCCGAGGAATTGTTTTGCAAGGTACAAGAGATGTTTAAAGACAGATCTAAGCCTAGACCATCTTTTCATTTTGAAACGTTTCCGTATCGGGGGTATTTAAAGTGCGAAGTATGCGGTTGTGCAATAACGGCTACCCGAAAAAAGGACCACAATTACTATTTCTGCACGAACAGAAGAAACAGGTGTGACCAACACAAAACATATATGAGGGAAGAATATATAGATGTCGTCATTAATAAGTTTTTCGAGCATATATCTTTCGATAAAGAGATGGCAGATAAATCCCTAGAAATATATGTTTCAAAATTACAGAGCGAAGTGAGTGTAGCAGAGGATAATGAAAAGAAGATTAAAAATCAGGTTAGTTTACTCACCGAAAAGAAAGAGATACTTGTTGATTTACTCTTGAACAAAAACATAGATAAGAAATTATACGAAAGTAGAGCTTCTAAAATTGATACTGAGATTAAGGAACTAGAACGTGGATTGATAAGAAAAAATATTGAGAATGTAGAGTCCGTACGAAACTATGTTGGAACCATAAAAAATACCGGTATATCAATTAAAGAGATGCTAGAGTGTGGAGATACCGAGGTTAGAAAAGATCTGTTAAGTTCGCTATGTTGGAACCTTTCTATAAGGGATGGAGAAATAGCGTCAGTACAATATAAAATGCCTTGGAAACTATTCGAAAATGTATCAAAATCTCGGGAAATTGATAAATGGCTGTTCATCGGGGAACAAGTTCGAACTGCTATTTTAGTGTAAAACCACTTAGTACACTGTTTGAGGTTTTATATTGCAGTTAATTCGAATCCAGTCTAAGTCGTAGTCCCCCATTTCTTGTCTTTCTCCATCAATAACAAAATATTGGCGTAAGTTCACTGTTTTATCATCTTTAACACTTGGCATTTGGTTATCAATCCATGCATCTGGACACACTCTTTTTTTACCGGAAATTATAGATGTGTTGCGGGTTTTAAGAATTAGTAGAACAAAGGTCAGCGATACAACAACCAGGAGTATGCTAAATATGATTCTTTTTATAGGACTGCTCACTTTCTTTTTCGTCTAAGAATAATTATGGTACCAATACTTAAAACAACCAAGCTAGGAATGATATATCTCCAAATATTTGATTTACGAGTTTCTTCAACAACACTGGGATTATCTTTCTCTACATCTTCCAAACCTAGTACATTCTTTGTCTCATCACCTGATTCAAGAACCTCGTCAGTAGCCGCAAGAGTTGTGGGACTCTCGTAGGTATTGATAATGACCTTTTCCTGAGTTGATGGAATCTCTATTGATATTGTCTTCGTGTTGCTTCTGTTACCAGCCCCGTCCTCAGAAACTAGTTTGAAGTAATATGTTTTACCTTCTTTAACATCATTTACTGTCACATCTTCATCGTCCCTATCATTTTCTGCTATTCTTGAGTCGCTATTTTTGTCAAAGCTTTCACTGTATCCAAGATATACAAACACTTTGTCTATATCGCTGTCATTATTTTCCCAAGTTAATTTTATTGTTTTATCATCGCTGTCGTAGCCTACTCCAACGTTTTCAGGCCTATCTGGGGCTTCTGTATCTTCTTCTACGGCCTTTTTGGTTGTAAAGCTTAGCTCATCACCTACAACTTCAGGTGACCCATGCGAGACCGCTCTGTAATAATATGTTGTTTCGGCAGTTAATGGACTAATAGTTACATTATGACTAATTACCATAGGCGAACCATCCGTCTCAATAGTTGAATAAGCATAACCATAGTTTGGAGCTGTACCTAAAGTTGGATGTGACGCCGTATCATATATTACTCTACTAGTGCTCAGATGATCTGTCGTCCATGTAATTGTTATGCTGGTACTCTCAAGATTAGTAGAACTTTCCCCTGAAATAACTGGAGGAGGTAATACTGTAATATCTATGGTAGCTTCATTACTGTCATATTCTCCATCGTTTGTTTGGTATGTAAAACTATCGTTGCCTATATAACCCGTATCAGGTGTATATGTTACTTGATTTCCTGAGACCGTTGATAAGGAACCATTTGTTGGGTCAGAATTAATCGAATAGACAAGTGGATCATTTTCAATGTCATTGCCTAATAGGGTTATCGATATCGCTGCCTCTTGAGTAGTTGAGTATGCATCAGCGCTCACGGTTGGTGCATCATTTACAGGATTAATGGTTAGATTAACAAAACCCGTGTCTGTTAGAGTACCGTCTGACAGAGTGTATTCAAAACTTGCTGCTCCGTTATAGTTATTTACCGGAGTGAATATAATATTTGAACCGTCTATATAAACTGTACCGTGTGTTGGGGTTGAAACTCCGATAACAGAAAGTGTATCAAGATCAACGTCGGTATCGTTTGTAATTAAGTCATTTTTAGCTAATATCAACTGCGTATCTTCGTCAAAAGATGCGTTATCTTGATTTGCTTCTGGAGCGTCATTCACCGAATTCACAGTAATATTTACAGTTACGATATTGCTATCAGCCAGACCATCATTAACTTTGTATGTAAATGTATCAACCCCATTATAATTCGTATCCGGTGTATAAGTTAATTCATTTCCTGAAATTGTTCCCAAAGTTCCATGATTTGCACCGGTTTCAACTGTATATGTAAGAGTGTTTGCTGGAATATCAGCATCGCTAGCATTTAAAATAATGCTTTTTGAAACGTCTTCATTTGTTGATGTGTTTACATCTTGTGCAACTGGAGAGGTGTTAACTTCATTAACTGTAATCTCTATTTCCTCAGAATCAGTGTAAATTCCATCAGTTACATTAACAGTAACATTATAAGTATTAGGTCCTTGTACCTCTGTAGGTGTAAAACTAAAATTGCCTGTATCAGATTCTATTGAAGCTCCTGTTGGTGCATTTGTTAGAGAAAGTTCAAGAGCATCGCTTGTATCAGAATCGTTTGCTGTAACCGTAAAGCTAAGTTCTGCTAACTCATCAATAGATTTATCGCCAATTACATCAAGAGCTGGTAGATCATTTATAGCATTGATTGTGATAGTAACTGTACCTGTGTTACTTTCAAAATTACCATCGTCCACCTTGAATGTAAATGAATCGCCACCAAAGTAGTTTTCATTAGGAGTGTAAATGACTTGATTTCCGTAAGGTCCTCCAAGCGCTCCGTTAGATGTACTATCTATTATTGTATAAGATAAACTATCACCCTCAATATCTGTACCTACTAAGTATATTGAAACTGAATTATCCTCGTCTGTAACAGCAGTACCATCATTAACAGAAGGCGCATCATTTATAGGATTAACTGTTACTAAAACGGTAGTTGTATCTGTTAACGAACCGTCGGAAACAGTGTAATCAAAGCTTGCTGATCCAAAATAATTAGAAGTTGGAGTGAATATAACATTAGAGCCATCAATAGATACCAATCCGTTTACTGGGTTAGAAATTGAACTTAAAACTAATGAGATATCGTCAACATCAGTGTCATTTTCAATTAGAGTCTCTTTTGAAACGGACAAAGTATTATCTTCATCAACAGAAGCAGAGTCGGGATTTGCTACGGGGGCGTCATTGAAGGCGGTAACAGTTATAAATACAGTTGCGGTATTGCTATCCGTTTCGCCATCATTTGCTTTATAAGTAAAGGAATCGTCGCCGTAAAAATTTGCATTTGGTGTATAAGTAGCACTGTCATTCAAAATTGAAATCGTACCGTTAGATGGATCTGTTACCTTTGCATACGTAATGGATTGCGTAGGAATATCAGAATCTGTAGCATTAAGCGTTATAATTTTTTCCAAATCTTCCGATGTTGCGGCATTAACATCGTTCACTAAAGGAGCTACATTTATCTCATTAACGGTTACAGTTATTATTTCAGTATCTATGCTTACCCCATCCGTAACATTTACATCAAACGTGTATTCCTGAGGACCTTGTGACTCTGAAGGAGTAAAGCTGAAATAACCACTGTTAGTATCTATAGTGGCTCCCGTGGGCTCATCACTAAGGTAATAGGTTAAAGAACTATCAGGATCTGTAGCAGTTGCTGTGAAAGTAAGTTCAGTTAATTCGTCTACCGATTTATTGCCAATTTCATCTAACACCGGAGGGTCATTAAACTCTGTCACGGTTATATCAATTGTCGCGATGTTACTATCTAACAACCCATCATTTACTTTAAAAGTAAAAGAATCGTTGCCTTCGTAATTTTCGTTAGGGCTGTAGTCTACTTGACTACCAACTATACTACCCAACGAACCATTAGATGGGTTATCTACGATAATATAGCTTATTGAATCCCCATCAACGTCACTTCCCGTCAAGGTAATTGTAACAACGCCATCTTCCTCCGCAGAAGCTGTACCCAAGTTAGCTACAGGAGCGTCATTAATTGGGTTTATTGTAACGGTGACTGTTGCTTTATCAGTTAACTCACCATCAGAAACAGTGTAATCAAAATATGCAGTACCGTTAAAATTACTGTCAGGAGTGAATACAACGTTATCACCATCTATAGCAACACTACCATTTACAGGGGTTGATACATTACTTAAAGTTAAAGTAACATCATCTACATCTGTATCATTTGTTAATAGGCCACTTTCTGCGATTATTGTGTCTTCATCTTCATTACCAGAGGCACTGTCTGGGTTTGCATCGGGACCATCATTAATTGCGTTTACTGTAATGTGAACTGTTTCTGAACTACTATCGGTAACGCCATCGTTAGCTTTATAAGTAAAGGCATCATCACCATAATAGTTTGTGTCAGCCGTGTACGTTACCTGATCCCCAGCAATTGACACTAATCCGTGCGATGGGTCGGTTACAGAATAATTTAATGTTTGCGTTGGTATATCTGTGTCATTACCTTCGAGAGTAATAACTTTAGCAGTGTCTTCATTAGTAGTAGCCCACAATTCGTTAACAACCGAAGCCACATTTACCTCGTTCACGGTAACGGTTATTGTTTCGACATCACTATCTAATCCATCGGTAACATTTATATCAACATTATAGGTATTTGATCCCTGGCTCTCTACGGGTGTAAAACTAAATTCTCCTGTAGATGAATTGATAGAAGCCCCTGTTGGTGCATTGGAAAGTGAGAAGGATAAAACGTCTTCTGTGTCCACCTCAACTGCTGTAGCAGTGAAGTTAAGTTCATTAAACTCATCAATCGTTTTATCTCCTACTGTATTTAAAACCGGAGCATCATTAATTGGGTTTATAGTAATAGATACCGAAGCGGTATCAGTCAATTCACCGTCTGTTACAGTGTAAGAAAAGCTTGCAGAGCCGTTATAATTTGAGCTTGGTGTGAATACAACATTATCACCATCTATTTCAACTGTACCGTTTACAGGATCAAAAACTATTGATAACGAAAGGCTATCTTCATCTACATCCTCGTCATTAGCTAGTAAAGACGCTTTAGTTATGACCAAAGCGGAATCTTCATCAGTAGAGCTGCTATCGTCATATGCCACTGGCGCATCATTAATTGAATTTACTGTAATTGTTACAAGTCCTGTGTCTGTCAAACTACCATCAGATATTAAATATTCATAGGTTGCTTGTCCATTAAAATTCTCAGGTGGCGTGAATTCAATTGTACTGCTATTAAATGTGAGAACACTCCCTGTAGGTGTAACATTGCTTACACTTAAAATACTGAAGTCATCTGTTGTATTATCCGGATCGGTATCATTTGATAATAGATATGCATGATTTACCAAAAGTGTGGAATCCTCGTTAACATCCAAATTATCATCAGTGGCAATAGGGCTATTGTTTATCTCGTTAACTGTTACTGAAAAACTTTCAGTAGCAATATTGTTTATTTCAAAACCATCATCTACTTGGATAGTAAAATCAAATACGCTGCCTCCCTGACTTTCATCAGGAGTAAAGTTAAATTCACCTGTTTCAGTGTTTATTGACGAATTATCAACAGAAGAATTTGTAAGTGAATACGAAGGTGCTCCACCATCTACATCTGTTACAACAGGAGTAATTTGTAAATTATAATATTCGTCAATCGTTTGGTTTGGGATACTTTCTATAACTGGCGCATCATTAATGCCTGTAATTGTTAAGGATACCAAAGCGTCGTTACTATCTACAGACCCATCATTTACTACAAATTCAAAAGAATCACTGCCATTGTATCCGGGATTTGGTGTATAGGTTGCAACATTACCGTCGATATCTACATTACCGTGCACAGGAACAGTACTAACTATAAATGTAAGAATATCGTCTTCGGGATCTGTGCCATTTAAGCCTATATCCACTGAATTATCTTCATCAGTTTCGGCTGTTGTTCCATATGCTGTAGGAGCGTCATTTACCGCTACTATATTAACCGTTACATTCTCAGTCGCAGAGAATGATGGATCTGCACCATCCTCTACTTTAATAGATAAAACGCACGAAGCAGATGGTACGGGTCCATTAGGAGTAAATGAATAGTAACCTGTGTTTGTATCTAATGATCCGTTGCATGTATCTAACTCTGTTTTGCTCCAACTGGCACTTGGTCCATCTGGGTCTGTTACTTCAGCATCATATGTATAAAGAATATCTTCGGTGGCCGTTATTGGTGCGGTACTATCTATAGACGGGGCATCGTTTATAGAATTTACGGTAATGTTTACTGTGGCACTGTTGGTTAAATATCCATCCGAAACAGTATATTCAAAGCTTGCGGATCCAAAATAATCTGTAGATGGTGTAAATACAATATTAGCCCCATCTATATAAACAGTTCCATTAATTGGTTTAGAAACACTTTGAACATTTAATAAGGAGTGATCGTCATCAACATCAGTATCGTTAGTTAATACTTCATCCTTAGTTAAGATTAATTGTGTGTCTTCATCTGTGGAAGCTGAGTCAGAATTAGCTGTTGGTGCATCATTGATAGGATCAACTGTAATAGTTACAGTTGCATTCTCACTATAATCTGTACCATCACTTATTTTATAAACAAAGGTATCGATACCATAATAGTTGGTGTTAGGTGCATAACTAAATGAGCCATTATTATTTAGTGATAAGTCACCGTTAGTTACATCAGAGACAAGAGCCGTGGATATACTTGAATTTTCAGGGTCACTATCATTACTCAGTATTCCTGGAGCTGTAACATTAAGAACAGAGTCTTCATCAGTTGAATAATCATCGCCTGTACTAATTGGTAAATCATTTACAGCAGTTACTGTTACTGTAGTTGTTTGAGTATCAGACAGATTTGGTGATCCGTAGTCACTTATGGTTACAGAAACTTCACATGTAGAAATTGGGGTTGGTCCAACTGGTGTAAATGTATAAACTCCCGAAGAAGAATCTAGCGAACCATTACAAGTATCTGATGCTGATTTTGTCCACACAGCACTGGGTCCGTCTACATCTGTTTCGTCAGCATCGTATGTGTAAAGCGTATCTTCTGTAGCTGAGTTTGGCGCGGTTGTATTAATTGAAGGTGCGTCATTAATTGAGTCTACCGTAATTGAGACTGTGGCAAAGTCACTGTCGGCACTGCCATCGTTAACTTTGTATGTAAATGAATCAGAACCATTATATTCGGAATTTGGAGTATATGTTGTTTGCCCACTACTAATAGGTCCTAAACTTCCATGGGTTGGGCTTGTTCCCAAAATGTAGCTAAATGTGTTTCCTGGAAGATCGGGATCAGTTACATTTAATGTAATGTCTTTTGATCTATCTTCATCTGTTGAAACACTAAAGTCATTTACGACAGGAACTACATTAACCTCGTTTACTGTGATAGTAATGTCTTCTGTATCACTTGTATTACCGTCTGTTACTGAAACGGTTAAATTATATGAATTAGGTCCTTGGCTTTCTGTTGGAGTGAAGGTGAAGAATCCTGATGTTGACCCAATAGAAGCTCCTGTTGGTGCATTTATAAGCGAGTATGTTAGTGAACTATCTGGATCAGCTGCGCTTGCAGTGAATGTGAGTGTATCAAGTTCATCGATAATTTTATTCCCAATCGCATCAAGTATCGGAGTATCATTTATAGCCCCAACAGTAATACTTACGGTTGCAGTGTTACTATCAAGAAACCCATCGCTTGCTTTAAATGTAAAGGAGTCTCCGCCAACGTAATCAGTATTAGGTACGTAGTTTACTTGAGTACCTGAAATTATTTCTAAAGAGCCATGTGTTGGCGCGTCTATTAAGTTAAAGCTGAGGCTATCTTCATCAATATCATTGCCAGTGAGCGTAACTAATACCTCAGTGTCTTCATCAATAGAAATTGATTGAGAATTGGCAGTAGGTGCGTCATTCACAGAATTAACAGATATACTCACTGTAGCTGTATTACTATCAGCATTCCCATCGTTAGCTTTATATGTAAATGAATCAGGCCCGTTGTAATTTTCGTTTGGTGTGTATAAAACTTGATTTCCGGATACTGTGCCAAGATTCCCATGACTTGCGCCAACTACAATTGAGTAACTTAAAGAATTTGCTGGTTCATCAGTATCTGTAGCATTCAGGGTTATTGCTTTGCTGTCATCTTCATCTAATGAATCACTTACGCCGTAAGAAACAGGTACTACATTAACCTCATTTACAGTTATTGTAATGTCTTCGTAATCAATGTTTGACCCATCTGTCACAGAAACAGTCATATAATAGTTATCGGGTCCTTGGCTTTCTGTTGGAGTGAAGGTAAATACACCACTAGTTGGGTTTATTGATGCTCCACTTGGTTCATCTGTAAGATAGTAAGTTGTAGAGGGCCCATCTGGATCAGTGGCAGAAGCTGTGAATGTTAACTGTGTTAATTCATCAACAGTCTTATTGCCAATTGGGTCAAGTACAGGTAGTACCTCATTAACATTAATAGTGTATGTCTTTGAAGTTGTACCATCTTGAGCAGTAACTATTAATTCATTGCCAGTTAATATTGGGTCGTTTAGATTCGTATCACTCCAAGTTTGATTGGGCTCATCCTTTGTTAATGCTGCTAAAAATGTTGCCTCTGAGGTATTAAATGGGACGTTAGAAATAGTATCGAGTTCAACTGTATAAACTCCTGAAGATACTGTAGCTATGGTGCTAGGAGACTCTACTGTTACGGTAACAACATAATCCTGTGTAGTACTATTAACAGCGGTTACCGTATATGTAACAGGGCTCGAGAAATCCTGTGCTACTTCGGAGGGCGGACTTACCATTTCCCCAGTATGTGTAATTGTTGGAAGTAACGAAGATATGTTGGTTCCATAGGGTACTACAAGGGAAATTGTATGTTCGTTTTCATTGATAATACCGGTAATTCCCAAGGAATTAAAGTTAAATGAAACGATATCCTTTGAGCCATTTAGTGATCTAACGGCATTATAAGCATTTATCCTTTTTCCTGTAACGGTTTTACCAACTAAGCTCGGTTTTGTATCCCCAGTATTTAAAATTGCATTCTTTACTTCATCATAAGTTAGTGAACTATCTATACTCCATAATAGTGCCGCAAGACCCGCTGTGTATGGTGCAGCAAACGAGGTCCCGTCTACAAATTCGTATTCATATGAACCAGCTGCTCTTTTAAGTAGAACAATGTCGTCTATTAAACAACCATCCCCGTATGTTCCTTTATCGGAATCGGAATCTGTTACCCATCTAAATCTTAATTTAAAATTACTTGTATAAAAATCCGATGCGATCGATGCTGTCATGTAAGCGGATGCGTAGCCGCCATCATCCAGTTCATCACCATTGAGAATATCTATCATGGGTTCATCATATTTTCCTTCCCCCCACCCAAGATCTACCTCACTAAAGTTTGTTCCGTCAGAACTTGCTTCAACAACCATATAATCATGCCAACCATCTAATGGATACTCAGTATCGCACTCTGTATAGAAACCAATAGCAACATCACTCGCTCCATCTAGATTCACTGTTGAAGTTGTTATTTTACTATTGTTATTTTCTGAATATGGATATTCTAAATCCCCATAGAGTACCTTCCAACCTGGTCCCCAAATGTCGCTATAGTCTATGGTTGCAAAAGTACCATCTTCTGTCCATCCACTGGGTATAAATGGAATAATGACTGATTCAAAATCCTCGTCAAGTACAGTAGAATCATTAAAAGATAACGAAGTTGAATATATATTTTCACCTGGTGCCCCAACGTCTACAAATGTAGAGCTATAATTTGAAAAGTTAGACAACCCGTCATTCTGATCAGTTGATGCCACTGAAATGATATTATTAAGGTTAAGGTCTGACGGGTAGGCGTGCGTGTAGTCATTGTTGGAAGCTTCGTTTCCAGCCGCAGCTATAAAAATTCCTCCATAATTTAGGAATCTATTTATTGCGTCGTATTCAGCTTGTGAATATGCAGTACCTGCAAAGCTAGCGTTTATAACTTTAGCTCCGTTTTGAATTGCAAAATCAATTGCCATAACCTCTGAAGCGACATCGAAGCCGTGTTTCAAAGCCATAATCTTAGCTCTAAGAGTGACCCCTAATATTCCCTGATTATTATTTCTTGATGCGGCAATTATTCCTGCAGAATATGTCCCGTGAATGCTGTCTGTGGGTTGGGGATCCTTGTCGTTGTCTTCAAAATCGTACCCGTGTAAACAACCTCCAAGGTTATTTCCGGAAATATCCTTACAATTAGATCCATCCCACATGTTTCCAACCAAATCAGGATGGTTATATGCAACACCACTATCAATTACTGCTACTATAACGTCAGTAGAACCTTCATCCACCAACCAAGCTTCTGGAGCATCAATATCAGAGTCCAATGTCCCTATCACATTATTAACTGTTTGACCTGTATTATCTAAACCCCACAAATTTTGTTTATAGGTGTCATTACTATTGATCGTTTGGGGATATCTTAAATAATTTGGCTCTGCATACTCAACTCTTTTGTCTTCTCTTAATTCTTTTATTTTATCTTCTACCGATTTGTTATCTTTAATTCTAAGTAATGAAATATTGCCAGATCTAGACTCTTTAACTTTTTCTAATTTCTTAGTAAGAGCAAAAACACTAGCTTTAGCTCTACCAAGTGTTCGTTCTAGGTCTATCTCGCTATCTCTATACTTTACCAATACCTCCCCCGGCATGTATTCCAAATTCTCAGAGGGAACTCTATTAAAAAGGTCTCTATTCTCTTCTTTTGATTTCTTTTCACCGTGTCGCTGATTTAACCTGAGCATTTCATCGTCACTTTGCACTGCTGTATTTTGTTCAATAGTAGGATCTCGTGTAACCTCACTATTTTCACTTGTCTCCCCAGTCAGTTCAGACATAATTGTTTCATCTGGGAGAACTTCAATTGGAATTATTTCATCAGTATCATTTGGGATTTCATTCGGGCCTTGTTCAGATACAGTTGTTTCCTGAGGAGACAATGTATCTTCGGTCAGTTCTAGTGCTGTTGGTTCGCTACCAGGACTTAGAATTTCAAGGGAATCGCTATATGTTACCTCACCCACAGGCTCCGGTTGCTCATCACTATCAGATGGCAGAACGCCCGGTTCTGAATCAAGCAGACTTTCAGTTGGGACAGCCTCAACAGCTTCACTATTGGGATCAGAACCAGTAATTGCTTCTAATTGCTCCGGAGGTGTAAATTCTTGGTCCCCAGACAACTCTAAAATAGTATTGGATGTTTGAGCAAATACCGGCGTAAAATAAAGAATTGGATAAAAGTTCTGAAAAATTAATGAAAATATTACAAATTGGTTTAACAACCTATGTGCTATTTTCTTATGTTTAATTTTCATCTTAATTTATAGTACTTTTAGGTACTACCTATATAATATATTGCTAGGGCGGGAGATACAAGAGATTTATACACCAATTAGGAAGCATATGCAAACCTATAGTTGGTATTCCAAAGTGATCTTCGTTCTGCTTGTTTTTTGTAGTATTTTGTAGTTTTTTACAACAATAGGTGCCTTTTTAAGATAAAATGTAGCCATGAACATACTTGAAACAAAATCCTATGTGGAGAGCTTTATAGCGTCTTCAAATGGAAAGAAATATACGCCAGATGAGATGATTAATATGATAAAAAAATATACAAATATTACGCTTGGCGATGAAAACCCTGTATCAGGAACTCCAAGTCTTGGATATATTAACTCCAATATTAAAGGGGTTTATTACATAATTTACTGTGATGCGTGTAATGCAAAGTGTAGAAAATCCTACCCTACTATTCTAAACATTAACGGGAATAAGGTCATGAAGTTTTTATGCGGTAGCTGTGCGGGTAAGAAATATGAGCGTAAAAAGGAGTATGAACGAAAAGCTTTAGAATATCTACTTCACCCCGAAAAGCTTGGTTCTATGAACTACCGTAATCTTTCACTTAAACAAAGCCTAGCGATATTAGAAGCAGGTTTTATTGAAGATAAGATAAGGGAACGAGCCGAAAAGAACGCATCAAAGTATTTAGGCGATAGCTGATTGCACATATAAATTAATTGTGTTTTTTCATTGTTCCTGTGCAGTATTAGCGGTATAATTGTGTTAGTATGACGGAAAAAAACGAAATGCAAAACAATGAGGAATTAAAGAGTAAATTTATACAAGAGCGTGCAATCGGCAAATCTTTTAAGGAGATATCAACAGAACTAAATTTACCAGTTGAGACCCTTGTAGTTTGGGCAAAAACTTTGAAGTATGACATCGGTAATCAAAAAGCTATTGAGATGGATGAGCTCTCAAATAAGTTTAGAATAACGAAAAGACGAAGAATAGAGCTTATTGGCAGCATCCTTACTAAAATGCAGGACGAACTCGACACACGGGATTACAAAGATGTTCCAACCGATAAACTGTTTGATTATCTTCTCAAGTACTCTGCAGAACTCAACAGGGAATATACACCGCCTGTATTTACCGAAATCGTCTCAGGTATGGGTCCTAGTATATGGGAAACCGAAATAACGTGGACTGGCTAGAATCTAAATTGTAAAAATATATCTGCCCAAATATTAAAATTAATATGAACAAAGACAGGTTATTTGAGAATCTAGTAAATAAGAATAATTTAGAAAAAGCATTTGACTATCTTTTAGTTGAAATAGAGAACTCTAGTCTTGCAATTGACCCTATATGGACCCCCGCACTGCAAGCAATAAAAAAAAACAGAAAAACATATTTCAACGCACTAAGTGAACTCCTTATAAACGGATACTTCCAAGCAGACAAAGCAAGATATTTTAAATTTCCGAAAGACAATTTGGGAATTAGGCCGGTCGCAATACTATCTATAACAGACAGGATTATCTACCAAGCTATATTTCTTAAGCCCGTATTAGGTAACGTCTTAAAGACTAAATATACACAACCGCCTTGTTATACACCAAACCTATCGTCAGAAACAGAAAAAACATATTTAGAAGACTGGCACCAGAAATGGGATGATTACATTAACGATCAAGTTAAAGCATATAGAGACGGTTATATATACAAAGTAGACCTTGATGTGAAATCATTTTTCGATAACATCAACCACGAACTAATAAAAGATTTTTTAGTGAAAGAATGTAATGTAAACGGAACAAAGGTATTAGAGATACTTATGAACCTGCTTTCGACCTGGGCACATAAACCTGGTTTTGGTGTTCCCCAAGGACCTGAAGCTTCTATATTCATCGCATCGGCTTTTCTCTCGCAACTTGATGATAAAGGTATTTCGTTAAGCTCGGAGTTAGAGTTTAGACAATTTAGATACAATGACGACATTTGTTTGATGGCAAAAACCCCCGAAGTATTACACCAACTAATAGAAGTACTTTCAAATTATCTTTTTGATATATTTCTAGAACTAAATGGTAAAACTTCATTTTGTCTACTGGACGAGGGCGAACTATTAAAGTTAGCAAAACGACGCATTTACTCACCTTATGGTATTAATGAAGATTCTTTATACACAGTACTTAACATTGAGAACTCCATACCAGATTATTTAATCAAACTTAGAAATAATCGGCAATTAGAACAGTATGAGGTATCAGCACTTAAATATTATCTTAAAGGCGCAAAGAATAGAGCTTACTGTACCCGTTTTATCGACCTGCTTGATAAATCTCACTCACTCTCACTTTACATTTGTAGGTATGTCCAAAAATTTGTAGACGATGCGTCTGTTTATAATTACTTGTGTAAAACATATAGCGAAAAACACTTATATTCATGGTCTAAATTTTGGGTGCTTAAAACGCTAATTTCATCTAAACACTTTCAAGATAAGAAAAATTTAGAAAGTTCTAAAACCCTTGTATTAAACGGCCTGAACGATAAAAGTTGGGAAATAAGGTCATTGTGCCTGTATATTGCCGAATTATTTGGATTTATAAGCGATTCAAGTGCGCTAATCAGTAAACTCCACAAATCAGCAGATAACATCTTTGAAAAAAGTATGACCACTTATTTATTGGGAAGTAAGAATGAATCAGGGATGATGTCTGACTTACTAAGAAGTAACTGCACAGATTTACAAATAATTGCTTTTAGTGCCCTAAATAAACCAGACTTATCAAACTTACCCAATGACCTATCACCATTTAGCCAATATTTATTAAAAATTAACAACACTAGTACTGTATCCAGTAGTACATCAGTTATTCAACACTCTCTGCTTGATTTAGTAAGTGAGTGTGGGGCTGTGCATATAAGTTTAGATACAACTAAACTAAGCAAAGAGCTTGGGTTAACTTGGAATCAAAATAATAGCGGGAAGCTTAAAAGGTCTAAAAAAATTGTACATTGGGTAGAACTAAACTATTCTGGAGAACTAGTGATGGACAGTGCTTATATTCTATCGAAGCCGAATATTGATAGTGAAAATGAATGTTTCATTTCCTATGTTATCAATCGTTCTGGCAAGAATATAACTAAAAAAGATATTGAGAATGACCAAAATATTAAGATAACAAGGTCTTTTAACAACATATTAAATGATTTGGGTTTTAAGGGTGAGATAAAAAAGCTGTTCTTCCCGATAACAAGTGCGGGAGAAGTGAGGTTTTTCAGAAAGTTGAAGCAGATAGATGTCACATCGTCCTCCATAGACGAAAAGAAACTGGAGAAACAACTCAAAAAACTCAGACCCTTTTAAAAGACTACGAAGTACTACGAAACCCTATGAAACAGGGCATTTATACCCCATACCGTTGATATTCTGTCATTGTGAACGACAGAATTAATAATAAACAAATTAATACATATAGAAGCACCGATTTAGCAATCACAAGCTTTTTATCGCTTTCCTTTAATCTCATAGCATTGGAAAAAGTTGAGGGTAATCGTTATGAATTTGTGTTTGAACGTACACCAGAACTAGAGAAAGCAATAGAATCCTTTTTCAACAATACCGCAAAAGTTAGTCCCACAGATTATTTCAATTCAATAAAAAGTATCAAATCGAGGATTTATTCCAGGAGTTAAAGATGTTGCCTGTTCAAGCAGTTATTGAGTGGAAAGAAATATACAAGAAGACAACAGGAGTTGACCTAAGCATTGAGGACGCCACGGAAAGGGCAAATAGGATGTTTAGATTTTTATCGAATATTACGAAGCCGAAAAGAAGTAGAAAATTAAAAATTTTTGAAGGGGGTGATAAAGATGGCAAGAAAACTAACAGTAAAAAAGTCTGAATCTATCAAGCCAATTCCAGGTGATGTTTATCCTGCTAAATTGGTCCGAATTGATGACGGAGAAGGAGGTTTTGGCGAGTATTACAAATTTGTTTTCGAGATATCAGAAGAATCTGCGTATCAAGGGGAACAAAGAACATTGCTTGCAAGCCGTAAGCTATCCAGAAGTCCGAAAGGCGAAAGTAAGCTTCTAAACATTTTAGAGGTATTAGCAGGCAACAAACTGGAGTTGGAAGAAGAAGTTGATGTTGACGATTATGTTGGAAAGAAATGCCGAATCTTGGTTGAGGAACCAAAAGAAAGAGACGGCATGATTATCCAAAATGTCACGCAAGTTCTACCTACAAAGTAGTATTTAATTTTGGTCGGGGGCATTTGCTTGTACCAAGTGTCCCCTACCTACAAAGAGATTTAACAAATGAATTATACCAATAATGAATATATAAAAGAACCTGCGGAGTTCCTAACCGATTGGGGTATCAATTATTCTGATACCAAAAAGGAACTTCGAACCCTGTGTTTATTTAGTGACTGCGATTCGGATAAATCTGACTACAAACTAGGTCATCTATATATTTCGTCAACCACAGGGCAATATAATTGTAAAAAATGTAATGCTACGGGAAATCTCGTGACATTAGCAAAACATTTAGGCATTGATGTTGCTACCCTATATCAGAAGCAAGGCAGGATTAAAGCACGGACTAAAAAGGCGGAGGTAAAAAACGGGCAACCTGAAAAGGTTTACGATGACGATTTAACTAATGAAGCAGTCGAATGTCATGAGGAGCTTACTACTGCTCATCGCCAATACTTTGTAGACAGGGGGTTATCCAATGAAACAATTGATAAATACCTGCTAGGAGAAGCCGAGGTGGGTGGTTTGCAATGGTTAACAATACCCATATTTGATGAAAATAATCGAGTAATATTTTTTAAGCTAAGAAGACTGCCAGAACAGGAAGAAACTAATCCTACAAAATATAGATATACGAAAGACGCCGAAGCTAGTGTTTACGGTGTAGAAATTCTAAAAGATGTGTTAAATGAGCCAGTCATTATTACCGAAGGTGAACTTGATTGTCTTGTATTAAGGGATTTAGGTTTTAAGGCTGTATCTTCTACTGGTGGTGCAGGTACTTTCAAAAATAAATGGGTAGATTACTTTGATAAGGTCTCTGCTGTATTTTTTGCATTTGATAATGATGAAGTTGGAATTCGTGAAGCCGTTAATCACGCCAAACTGTTTAGAAACAAAGACGTCTATATAGTAGATATACCTAAAATTGAAGGCATAAAAGACATTTCTAACTACAGAACAAGTCAAAAGACTAAGGAAGATTTTGAAAAATTACTAAAAGAAGCTAGAAAGTATGACCCCTATAAGTTAGAGTTTTCAGGTATTCAGTTTGCAGATGCTTTAACAGAATTTATTCCCGCACAGTATTTCACTTCGAATAATGCATATTTGACCCTACAACTGAATGTTAAAAATGAGGATACCGTGGATAAAGAGACCTATGTAATCAACTCTGAAAGGCAAATAGTCCCTTTAGGTTTATTTCTTAAGACGAATAACTATCTTTCTACAAGAGAACCAAAATTTCCTCAAAGATGGTCAACTGAATCATTGGATAGATATTTGAAGAAAAACGATATATCATTAGACTACTTTTCTTTACTTGATAAAACCGTCGGGACGCTAAAATATTATCTGGACCTTAATCACGAGGATTGGTATCTGGTTGTAGCTCTCTGGGTTTGGGGAACATACTTTTATAGGCTTTTCGGTTCATATCCCTATTTCAACATCAATGGACTTATGAACTCAGGCAAGACAAAACTGCTTGAGTTATGCAGTGAGCTGGCTTTCAATGGTAAATTCTTAATGGGTAGCACTCCTGCTTTTGTTATAAGGGAAATACACGAAAATAGTTCTACGATATTTTTAGATGAGGTGGAAAGCCTAAAAAAGGCTTCTACACCTGAAGCACAAACATTGTCCTTAATGCTTAATTCTGGTTACAAGGCAGGTCCACGAGTTGGAAAAATGCAACCTACAGGTACAAAGGGTTGGGATTCAAAAGAATACGACCCCTACTCCCCTAAAATGATTGCAGGCATAAGCGATGTGTCCGAAACATTACAATCCCGTTCCTTAAACTTAACTATGCTTGCAAGCAACAATAAGGAAATTAAAAACCGAGAGCTTGAAACAACTTCACGTTCTTTCAAGGAGTTAAGAGACGGTTACTACTTATCCGTGATGGACCTGCATAAAGAAATGTTCAAAACATATAAGACATTAACAGAAACCAATATTCAGGGACGAAATTGGGAAGTGTGGCGACCCATTTTTACATTGGCAAAAGTTATTGATGATAGAACCCAGCGAGATGGTTTAACCTACAACTTGGTTAGAGATTTTGCTTTAGACCGAATACATATCGCATCTAGTGTATCTGCCGATGACCAAACTGTAATTCAGCTACTTTTAGCCTTAAAAGACATGATGGAAAGTGAGACAAAACGAGAGGCATTTTATCCGACAATAAATCTTAAGACTTTTTTGAAAACAGAGCATGCCGATGACTTTGGATGGCTAGAAAGCACTAACTATATAGGCGTATTGCTTAGAAGGTCTGGTGTAGTTCTACAAGGGTCTGAAATAAGACGATTAGGCGGTAAACCAATGAGAGGTTATCTTTTGAACCTAGATGTAATAAATGAGCGACTAAAAGCCTTGGGATTTGAATATGGCGAAATCAAGTAACATTTGTAACACCTACGCTTATACATTGTCACAGCGACAATATTTCCCGTTACAAAAATGTTACACATCAAGATGTAGTATTTGTAACATTTCTGTTACAGGCTTATTTGTTGTCGCTAAAGGATATTATGTTTAATGTAACAAAAATACAAAAATATGAGGACTTAACAAAACTTAACATTTCAGAGCTTATGGTATATGAGATTGAACTTCAGTCTTACCTTCAAACACACGAGCCCGATATGTCAAAACAAGGAACAGTGGATGTAAATGACAGACCTTTTGACAGACAACTTTATGAAGAAAAGAAGCAACAATGGTATTCAATTTGGGTCGAGTATTTTACGCGACCTGTTGAGGAAGGACTAGATATTAAGTTATAATTTTAGTGTTGAATAGATTTAGTTACGAATGTGTAAATAGCCGTATTGGTATAAATGCATTCGTGCATCTATTCAACAACCAGTACGGCTTTTTATATTAATATGGATTTTTTAGTAAACAAAGATATACAAAATAAAAACGGCATTGAATACTGTAGAAAATCTACGGAGTCAGAAGACCGCCAAGCCTTTTCTCTTAAAGACCAACATGATGTCAATTTTAAAGTAGCGGAAAGATATGGTGTAAAAGTTAAAAAATCGCTTCAGGAATCAATGTCTGCCAAGAAAAGAGGAAGACCGTTTTTCAATGAAATGGTTGCAAGTGTTGAAAGTGGTAAATATGAAGTCATTGTATGTTGGGCATTAAACCGTTTAGCCCGTAATTCAGTTGATGGTGCGATGCTAATTGAGTTGATGGATAATAAAAAGCTTCATGCAATTCTAACTCCTGGAAAAGTCTACTATAACAGTGGCGACGACAAGCTGTTACTTCAAATAGAATTTGGATTAGCTAAGAAATATTCCGATGATTTAGGACCTACTGTGTTAAGAGGTATGTATTCAAAGCTTAAGCGTGGTTGGTATCCTGGTCCTGCAAAGCCTGGTTATATCAATAGAAAAGAAAAAGGCGAAATAATACAGGTAATAGATGAAGAACGATTTCCACTATTAAGAAAGGGTATTGAAATGTACCTAGAAGGAGCAAGAGTCGAACATGTACTTGAGCTACTAAATGATAAGTGGGGTTATAAAACCATACAAACTGAAAAAACAGGAAATAAACCTTTATCAATATCAAGCTTTTATCGAATACTAAACGACAGTTTTTACTTTGGAAAAATAGTGTGGAACGGTGAGGAAGGTGAGCTTAATCCCGAAGTACCAAAACTTGTGTCCGAGAAAGAGTTCTGGGATATACAACGAAGACTTGGTGCAAAAGGTATTTCAAGACCTTCAAAACACATGGAAGTCCCCTACCGAAGCATCATTAAATGTTCAGAGTGTGGAAGCGCCATAATCACTTACCCCAAAATTAAGAAACTAGCTTCAGGAGAAACAGTAGTTTATTTATATGCTAAATGTTCAAGCAAAAAACATTGTACACAGAAGCACATCTCCGTTTCAAAAATTGAAAAGCAACTTAATGAGATTGTGAAAACCGTAGAAGTGTCTCAAGACTTCCATGATTGGTTTTTGAAATGGCTAAAACACGACCATCAAGTTGAAACTACTGAAACCGAAGTTCTACTACAAAGAATAGACGCACAGATTGAAATCCAACATAAACGAAGAAATAATTTATTTGAGATGAGACTTAATGGCGAAGCGGTTGAAGTTGAGTATAGGACCAAGAAAGAAGAAATCGAAGTTGAAATCAAAAGATTGGAAAAAGAAAGAGCGGGGGTTAAGTACGCGTCTGACGATTGGATTAAAAGAGCTGAAAAACGCATTAACTACGCTTTATACGCAAGAGACACTTTAGAAAATGGTGATTACTTACAAAAATCAAGTGTACTTTCGGATTTGGGTTCGAACTTTTTGCTAAAAGAGGGTTTACTCTTTGCTGACATAGACCCGATGCTTGCCGTCTTCAAAAAACACTATGAAATTGTTAATAAGGATTTAATAGGGTTCGAACTGGAAGATAAGTTGTTAAATCAAGCTAACTCTGAAATTTTGAAATCATGGCTGGGGGATAGGGATTCGAACCCCAATAGGCGGGACCAAAACCCGCAGTCCTACCGTTAGACGATCCCCCAATACTCAAACAAACACAAGAAATTATAGCACCTAACGCTGCCCAAACCAGCACCTAACGCTCCAATTCTACCCTCTCAGCTTAGGTTGTTGACTCCAACAACCCCCTCAACCTTCCCATCTCAGCCCCCATCGCTTCCTCCCCTACCAACACAGTGCCTTTATCTTTTGCAAAATTCTTAAAGAGATTAAAGCTGTTCTCGGGTATTTTAGGGTTCAGTGCGATATCTGCGTATCTCAGATTTTCCTTAGCCATTTGGCTTAGTAATATTTGATAAGAGAGTCTGACAATCTCTCGGGTGTTTAGTTTCATTCCGCCTTCCATAGCTGCGGTCAAAGGAAAAATATTTCCGTACAGGTTAACCCCGATCACAACATCCGCTCCCATTCTTCTAACTTCTTCCGTAGGTACGGGTGTTGAGTTTCCTCCGTCCACCAGCTTTTTTCCTTCTATATCCACCGGTGTCAGAACCAAAGGTACTGATATGCTGGCTCTTATTGCTGTAGCCAAATTGCCATTTTCAAGATATACGGTTTCTCCGGTTAAAATATCGGTTGTTGCGGCTTTAAAAGGTATTTTCAAGTCTTCTATCTTTGCTCCTTTTAAATAACCTTCCATAAAAGTCACGAATTTATTTCCTTTTAAAAGCCCTAACTCCGTTTTAGGGTCCGACACGGCGTTAAATATATCCCGGTATCCGATGTTTTCGAGAATCTTCTCAATTTCTCCGATATTTCCATAATAAGCATACAAACCCCCGACCAATGCTCCAACACTTGAACCTGAAATGTAATCAATGGAAATTCCGTTCTTTTCGAGAGATTTTAAAACCCCGATATGCGCGAGGCCTCTCCAGCCTCCGCTCCCCAAAGCCAAACCGACCTTTTTAACAGCTCCGCTCATTTTAATTCAACAAAAGTTTCGTCAATTAAATTTCCGAACCCGTCTTCCAATATAAGCTTATATTCTCCCGGGTTTAAATTGCTGATCGCCCCGAATATTTCGTAATAAACATAAGTTTCCTCTTCCGTGAATTCGTCGTCTCTTAAAACTACTGTAATGTTAGGGTCAACAATTAAAAATGGAAAGGACGGTTGAAATTTTAGTTTGCGCCTCATCTGCGCCGTTTCAAAGTTACCTTTTAAATCATAAAACTTTGTTTCGAATAGAATGGAACTTTCCTGGGCCGCTATTTTAAGGGGAATTTGTTCGGCTTCATCTATAACCGTGGTTTTTATTTCATAATTGAACTTTGGGGATGACACTCTGACCAAAACTATAAAACCTGCCCCAAGGGCGAAAATGAGCGACAGTATAAGGACAATTTTTCTCTTTGCGGTGAATGTCATACCCCTATGTTACCATATACCCGTATGGCAGTAACGGCAAAACACACCGCTTCGGTGGCAGATAAAAAGGCAGTCTCTCCTTTAGTTACGTGGTTAAAGCTCAAAATTTCCGGCGTAGAAGAATTTGACTTCAGACCCGGGCAATTTATTAACCTTGAGGTTGGGGACGGAATTTACCGTTCTTACTCTATTTGTAACGAAGCTGTAGGCGGGCCGTTTGTGGAACTTGCCGCCATTACCGGACGTCCCGGTTTAGGAGCTAACTTTATCAACGAACTGAAAATAGGCTCGTCTGCGGGCTTTATAGGCCCTTCCGGGCGGTATTCTTACAGGAAGCCGGCTCGGAAAAACGTAGTATTCGTGGCTACCTCCACCGGCATAGCGCCTTTTATTCCTATGCTGGCGCAGGCTTTGGAAGACACCTCCGTCGAGTCAGTTACCCTGGTTTTCGGTGTGCGCGACCAGGAAGACGTTTTTTTCGAAGAAAAATTCAAGAAGTTCTTGGAGACGTCACCTAAATTTAGCTACTTTATATGTTTGTCTGGAGTTACCGGCGGACTCAAACCGCCCCTTTTTGCAAACAGAGTTACCTTTTGTTTACCCGATTTTGTTAAGGAACACACCGACTTTTATTTATGCGGAAATACCGCAATGATCCGCGACTGTTCTGATATTATTAATAAAGCGGGTTTGGAAGATTTTGCAATTTATACCGAAGCTTTTAACCCGAATTTGTAAATATGAGTGAAGCATACGAGAACGAACCTACATATTCAGCTGATAAAGAGCTGGTGGATTCGATTAAGATGGAATGTTCCAGCATATCCCCCGCCGAACAACAAGCCATATCTCAATTCGCAAAGTATTCTAAAAATCTAATACTCGAAGAATTTGGGAATCATATATCCCAAGAGAAAAAAGACAACCTCGAAAAGGTTACCGACCATTTCGTGATAATGGACATCGACCACTTCGAAAAATTTAAAGAAGCGTGGCTGCCTGAAATAAATTTTGGTAAACAGTCGTTAGAGAACGGCGGATATTATTTTCGCATGGGAGATGTAATCGCAGTCAGGGATAATATGGATATTATAAAGCAAGTTTCCGAGGCCGCCTACAAACAAAATTACTTTCCACCCGGAATGACGAGAGATGTTTATGAAAAAAGATTGATGTTAACCATGACAGCTGACATTATTATTCACGAATTGATTCACTACAGCCAGAATATGCCCGATGAGAAAGGGAAAGAAAATGTGCTTAAGATGATGTGCTTTATTGAGTGCGGTGCCTCATACGCAACTGAGAAAATACTAAGAGATACCCTCCCAAAAGTCAGATTACAGGAACCTGAATTTAATCAAGTGAGAGTTAAAAAATTTGAAAAGTTGCTTGAAGTGTATGGAGACGGGGTTCTTGATGTGTGTTTTGGAAATTACGAAAAGGGGACCTCCGAAGAAAAGGAAGTTGAAAAACTGAGAGATGAAATATATAAAGAATTTGACCTATATGAAATGGCTAGGTTGGGATTGATATAATCTACTTACCCAGCCTCAAACTGTTTGCCACAACACTAATTGAACTTAGAGCCATCGCAGCGGCAGCTATCGCCGGAGAAAGCATAATTCCGAAAAATGGAAATAAAATACCGGCAGCTACCGGTATTCCTACAGTGTTATAGCCAAAAGCCCAGAATAAATTCTGTTTAATAATGCGCAACGTTCTTTTTGAAATCTTAATCAGCTTATAAACCCTAGATATATCCCCACCCAAAAGTATTACATCGCCCGATTGCATTGCTATGTCGGTTCCCGTACCCATCGCGATGCCTACATCAGCCGTAGCGAGAGCCGGAGAGTCGTTTATACCGTCGCCGACCATTGAAACCAATTCATCAGGGTGAGTTTTCTTAAGATCCGAAATTACATCTGCTTTTTGAGACGGGAGCACTTCTGCCATAACATTTTTTATTCCCGCAATTTGTGCCGCATAATTAGCATTTGATTTTGTATCTCCGGTTAAAAGATATGTGGTAACCCCGATATTGTGTAATTTTTCAATTATTGAGGGCGTATCTTCTTTCATTTCATCACGCAAGTAAAATATACCCGCAACGTCGTTATTTATTGTTACGGCTACAGGAGTTGAGACGCCGTCGCCTTTAAATTCTTTTTCGCTTACACGGCCGACAAAAATTTGGTTATCCCCTACCCTACCCTCTATTCCTTTTCCCGGAATGTTTTTAAATTCGCTAACATCTTCCGACTTAACAACGCCGCGACCGTTTAGAAAATCAACAATTGCCCTTGCCAATGGATGTTCAGACCTTGACTCAATTGCGAGAACATTTTGATAAACAATATCCTGGTTAATTTTTTTTGAGATGTGCTTGTAAGCGTGAACTTCAGGGTATCCCATTGTGATGGTTCCGGTTTTGTCGAAGACCACATGCTTTATTTTTCCGGCCCGTTCTAAGGTTTTGGCGTCCTTAATTAAAATTCCACCTCTCGCTGCTGTGCCGGAAGCTGTGACGATTGCGGTGGGAGTTGCAAGACCTAAAGCGCACGGACAGGCAATAATCAAAACGCTTGTGAAGGCGTATAGGGCTGTTCCAAAGTCGCCGGGTTTAAAAAACAACCACGCACCTAAAGTTATGAATGCTACAACTATTACTACCGGAACGAAAACCGAGGAAACTTTATCAGCGAGCCTTTGTATATCCGCGCGCGAACCCTGCGCATCTTCTACCAGTCGGATTATTTGCGCTAAAACCGTGTCGCTTCCGACGTGTACGGCGTCGTAAATAAAATAACCGTCGTTGTTTATGGTTCCCCCGATAACTTTATCGCCCTCTTTTTTCTCAACCGGCATGGCTTCTCCTGAAATCATTGATTCATCGACAGTACTCTTTCCTTCAGAAATAATTCCGTCCACGGGAATTTTTGTTCCGGGCTTGACTACAACTTTGTCACCTACTTTTACATCGGCGGCGTCAATTTCTTCCTCTTTACCGTAGCGGATAATTATTGCCTTCTTGACCTGCATACCTATTAGCGACTTTACCGCCGAGCCTGTGTGTTTTTTACTGTTAGATTCTAAAAACCTTCCGAGAAGTATAAAGAAAATAATAAAAACTGCTGCCTCAAAGTATTGTTCACGGGCGGAAAGAAAATGAGGAAAAAATATTACGACCGTAGAATACGCCCATGCCGTAAATGTTCCCATTGCTATTAACGTGTCCATGTTGGCAGTACGTACAATAAGTGATTTCCATGCTGCAAAGAAGATAGAGCGGCCTCCCCAAAATACTATTAGTGTCGCCAGAACGAATTGTCCGTAAGTTATAAACGGCATTGCGTCTCCGAGCATCATTTCAAAATCCGGGAGTAACCCAACTTTCGCTAAAAACATCCAGATCATTAAAATGAAAAATGGAACTGACCCTAATCCGGTAAGTATTACTGTTTGTTTTAACTTTCTATTCTCTTCGTGGTGCATGTGGTCTGCGTCGTGATGATGCCCCTCGTCGTGTTCTTCCATACCGTCGACAATTTTGTAATTTCCTGCGGATGACACCGCGTGCGAAATATCTTTTAGTGAAGCTACCGTGTCGTCAAAACTTACGGTCATTTTTTCCGTTGCAAAATTTACAAACACATCTTTAACGCCAGCTGTATTTTTTACGGAATTTTCTATTAATGCTTTGCAGCTTGCGCAATGCATCCCGATTATCGGATAAGATTCTTTATTTATTGGCATAGTTTCACTTAATTACAATGGTTACCGGAGGGACCATTCCCATCGAGCAGGTCAATTTATAAGTCCCTGGTTTGTCGGTGTTTATATCAAACTCGTTGTAACCTTCTTTAATGTGAATTGAGCCGTCAAAAAGTCCACGGGCGACTATTGAGGCAGCACAACCGTATGCTCCCTGGTTGTAAAATTTAATTCTTGCAGGCTTTCCTGCTTCCAACTCAGAGTATTTTGGGAAATACTCAAATCCCTTGGCGTACATCTCAAGTATTTGGACATCCCCAGCCTGTGTAACTATTCGCGTGCTCTCATCCTTTGTAGTGTCAGCTAATAAAGAAGTTAAGCTCGGCGCCCCCAGCACATTTAATTGCGAATTAATCGTGTACATAGAAAAGAAAAATACGAGTATTCCGGCTGTGTAGCTGAATAGTTGGGAAAATTTATGGTTTGAAAACAATTTAACACTGCTAAAACTCACGAGTGCCAACATGGGAAGAGTTCCGAGAGCAAAAGATAACAACATTAGCGAACTCGTTACAAAACTTCCGCTGGCTAAAGCGTTTGTCTGTGCAACTATTGTAAAGCCGCAGGGTAAGAAGAATGTAGCCGCGCCTATAACTAACGGCATGTATCTACCTTTAAAGTTTTTCTGATCCGCGGTGTATTCAGTAAAAAATTTGGGTGGTTTAATACGGTATTTTTGGAGCCATTTTATATCCAGCATTTGAAGACCCATTAACGCAACGAGGGCAGAAATGGCGATAGTGAAAATTGATGTGGCTGTTACGTTATAAGTAAACATCGTTCCGACTAGACCCAGTATTCCACCCATAATTGCGAAAGAAATTAGACGCCCGGCGTTAAACAATGTGAATGGCACGTGTTTTTCACCGCCCGAGTAAATACCGCCCCAGGTTTTAGAGAGGGATAGAAGTATTCCGCCAACCAGCGCTGCGCAGGAAGATGCTCCTGCAGCCAAGCCGAACACAAAATAGGAAAGATAACCTGACGTTCCGGTAACAGAATATTTTGCCAGAAACCCGCTTTTTTCGTTGATGTAAAAAAGAGCTGCAGTTAGTGCCACTATTAATATGGCTCTTGTCATTGTGTCGCTTTTATTTACCTGAGGTGTTGTGTGGAAAGAGTAGCCGAGATCGCTGAATTCCTTATCAAGTTGTGATGTATTAATTGCGCCGGTGTCAGATACCCGTAAGTTTAGTTGATTATCGGAAAGAGACGCCTTAGCGTATTTTACCCAGCCTTTTTCTTTAAATCTTTGTTCTAAAATTGATTCGCAGGCCGCACAGTGCATGCCTTCTACGTATAATGTTTGCTCGGCAGTTTTACTCATTCGTATAGATAGTTTCTCACAAATTTATGCATAGTTACATTTTGTATTTGTAAATTCCAAGTAACTCTTCCACGACTTTTTTAGTGTCGCCTTTTTTAGCCTGTTCAATTACGCAGTGGTTAAGGTGCCCTTCCATTAGCTGAAGATCTAGACCTTTAAGTGCTTTTTGGACGGCAAGAGATTGGTTGAGGACGTCGACACAGTACGCGTCATTGTTAATCATCTCTTCTATGGCGTTCAGGTGTCCCTTAATAATTTTGATTCTGTGAATATTCTGTTTTTTTCTGTCATCGTGCCCGTTCATATAGTCCCCCATAGGGGGATACTATAAAAAGTAGCACATATAGAAGGGGTATGCAAGAAAAATCCCCGGGATGTTTTGCAACAGCTCGGGGATTACGAAACTTAGTAAATTATAACTACGCGGTCCTCGTGAGTCTTAGGATCTTTGAGGTCGTCAACAGCGATAAGATGTCTTTCTACATTACCGTTGTGCATTATGACATCCAATAGCACGCTGTGGGAGATTTCAGAAAATTTTGCTCCCCTAACCTCCTGGTTTTGAATCACGTATATATACCGCTCAAGCACGTTGTACTTGGCCGCAGCAAACTGCACTGCAAGTTTCCGCGCCCGTACCAGACCTGTAATCACACGTTCTTCATCCTGCACCTTTTCCTCCTCTCGGGTTTATGTACGCGGTCGATAAAATCATTATGTGAACGATGAGCGGTCTTTATTCCAGTGTGCAAAAGAAAAAAGACCCAGATATAGAAAAAGTCCTCCTGCAAGCCACCAACCTACACCTGTGTGGGTGTTCCAGTAATTGATTGCCTTAAGGTCCAAGGTTTTCAATTCCTCTTGCAGCAGCTTTACCGTGGAGGAATACTCGGGACTATTGCCCGGTATCATACTTAACCGCTCAGCCTTTTCTTTTAGAAGTTGCAGTTGAGCAATCTTCCACGTCATGTCGTTCTCCCGGGTCTTAAATATTCCTGCAAACCCGTCGTCCATACCCCATCTGACAAGCGACTGTTCGGCTGTAGATAAGCTATGGTAGATTTCTGCTGAATCCTGCGAGGTTTCCGCCAATTGCTTCCACCTAGTTATTTCCCGGTCGATACTTTCAAAGTTGTAAAGTATGCCCAAAATAACGACAAAGACCACAATTGCAGACAGTGCAAGAAAAAACTCAGCCGTTTTATTCATCTCTCACTCCTTTATTTAGGATTATTCTGGGGGAATTTTAACACTAGAAGGCGGTTTAAGCAACCTATAGCACGCGAATGTGGGGGGGGGTTGTTTACTACTCAGCATCCTCATAACTATGGTGGGCCTGCCTGGGCTCGAACCAGGGACCTTTCGGATGTCTGCTTCGCAGCATCCTCATAAATATGGTGGGCCTGCCTGGGCTCGAACCAGGGACCTTTCGGATGTCTGCTTCGCAGCATCCTCATAATCATGGTGGGCCTGCCTGGGCTCGAACCAGGGACCTTTCGGATGTAAACCGAACGCTCTGACCAACTGAGCTACAAGCCCTAAACGTCTATCAGGTCGAAACGTAACGCAGAACCGTCCGTCCATTATTCTATCAAATCTCTTTGAAATTGCGACATTATTTGGTTAAATTAAAGTGTGCCCGATCCTGTCCAAAGACCCCGCAGTAATAACAGAGATACAGACTTTCTATTGATATTTCTACCTGTACTGGCAGCTGCCACTTTGTTTGTCTTAGTACTTAGCGATAAGTTCAATATCAAGTTATTCGGGCGGAATTTCATAAAAGAGGTCGTTTATCAGCGTAACAACACTCCGCAAGTCAGCAGCAAACCCGTCATTCAGGACGAAGTCACTTTTACCAAGGTAGAAACCCAATTTGTCGAACTCACTAAAAAACTTACTATAGAACCCGGCGTTTATGGTCTTTATATAAAAGATGTAGGGTCGGGACGGGAATTTAAGTATAACGATGCCACCGAGTTTTACGCGGCCTCTTTGTACAAAGTCCCACTCGCTGCTGCTGTTTTAAAAGAAGTTGAAGCAGGAAAATTAAAGCTCGACGACACCGCTACTTACCTTCCTTACGACTACTCTTCGGGAACAGGAGTGATAAGCACATACTCGCACGGAATACAGCTTAAAATTAGCGATATATTGTCGGAACTATTAAAAAACAGCGATAACACAGCCCAAAACATATTACTAAGGACTCTCAGCTACAAAAATGTTCAGGAGACCTTTAACGCTGTGGTTCCGGACAAAAACACCAGCACTTATTATAGATACAACCTAAGTACCCCCGCCGAAATCAGCTTTGTTTTTGAAAAACTCTATTTTGGTGACTACCTGAACGCCGAAGACAAGAAGTATTTGTCGGATTTAATGGTAAACACCTCTTTCGAGGACAGAATAAGTGCTTACCTCAAAGACGGGTTGGTATTTTCTCATAAAATAGGAAGCTGGCCGGATTCCTGGCACGACTGTGGAGTTGTTTCCTCTGAAGCAAACGACTCCAAGCTGATAGTGTGTCTTATGAGTCAAAAGGCTCCCTACGAAAACTTTCTGAATGCTGCAAAAATGACCGGAGAGTTTGTTAGCATTTTAATGAACTAAACATGTCCTTATCCTTTAAAAAGAAAAATGAGAATTTTAAGTGCAGAAATTGTGGAACTTTTGTTATCGGAACGGGTTATACTAACCACTGCCCAAAATGTTTATATAGTGAACACGTAGATATTATGCCTGGAGACAGGGCAAATCCCTGCAAAGGACTGATGCAACCGGTCGGTATAGTAAAGAAACACGGGGAGTTCTTTGTGGTACACAAGTGCGAGCAGTGCGGTGAAGTAAAGCACAACAGAACATCAGAAGATGATGACCGGGATAAAATAATTGAAATATCTGTCCTACCCGTTTAACTTCTTTTTTCTCTCTTCCAAAGCTTTATGTTAAACACACGGGTAAACGTTCCTTCTCTATCGTCCCCGTAACTCAAAAAATCCACCAGAGATCTCATCGCAGTCTTGGGTTTATACAAAACAGTCATCGACAGTGCCACGACCATCACAACAATTCTGTAAAACAATCCGGGCTCGCCGAAAGTTCTAATAAGATAAGTTATAGACAAAACGTAGACCAGGTATTGAAATATCGTCAAATAGTCGGCGTAGTTCGTGTCCAGCATACTTTGAGCGTAACCTTCCTTATGTTCACGTACCTTTTTACCTGCAGCAATGCTTAAATACGCCAGCACGTCGGTAATAATTATGGCAGGAAAATTTAGGGGGGACGCCGAAGCAAGTACCAGTCCCGTTATCAGTTTCATGGAATGAAGCACAGTAGTCATAACAATGTCCGAAACAGGAATTTTTCTTAGGAAGAAAAGGTAAAGCAAGTTTATAACCAAGAACGCCGCCAAAGCTAAAAATAAGACGTTAGATAAAAGGAGGGCGAAGACGAAAGAAAAGAATAGAAGTATCTTAAAAATTCTTCGTGCGGTTGCTACAGAAACTTCTCCCGAGGCTATAGCTCTTCCGTGTCTTTTTACAGGGTGTTTTTTGTCAGATTCCAGGTCACGGATGTCATCCATAATATAAATTGCCCCGTAAAAAATAGGACTGAACAAAAAAGCCGCTAAGAAAATAAATCCGACCTCTTTTAAAGTCAGACTAAAATCGTTCGCAAGAAAATATCCGTACACTAGCGGGAACGAACTCAAAATATTTGGAAAAAAGCGTATTAACTTGGTAAAAACAAATACTTTTTTCAGAAAAACCGGAGTATTTATCTTTTCACGTTTAAAAAGCAGGAACCAGTTAGGATTTATTCTGCCTAACAGTAGCCAGTCTTCAAAAATATCGTAGGAATAGTGTGTGATCATACCAAGTGTAAAAATGGCCGCTCCGTAATTTTCCTGAACAAAAGCGAAGTATGAGAAGAATACTACGGCAATTAAAAGTGTTACGAGGTTATGAGAGTAAATGCCGGTGTTAAACTTGTGATTTTCAATGACAAATTTTTGAAATCCGAGCAGTTGTTTATTCCTGAGAAAGTGCCTGAGATTTTTAGCGTAGTCGGTTTTGCGTCCGTACGTAAAAATGTAAAACAAGTGGTCGGCGTCGGGTAAAACGGCTCCTACTGCGCCTAGTAATAATGAAGGTAAAAGTCCGTAACCGGGCTGAAAGTACCAAAATAGATAGCCCGAAACTGCTCCGACAAGAGCATGTAAGGGCATATGAAAGCTATTACTTAATTTAGAAAACGACTCTTTACTGATAAACATAACGTCATCTATTATACCGTGGGCAGAGGATTACGTGTTTTTAGAATATAGGATGAAAACTTTGATTCATTTCCTCATCGTAATATTCGGAACCTCCGGAATCTTTTGCGAAGCTATACGCCTGCCCTAGCTTATACGTGTAAACCATTTTTGCGTCGGGAACGTATTTGAGAACGTAAATATAATTTATCCCGCAAAGTGTTTCAGGCATTTCCAAACCATCTCCTTCTACTCTTACGTCGTACACTTTGTTGTTCGCAGGAGTACTTGTCATAGTTCCAACTGAGCACCCCGCCCCAAACTGTGTCTGAACAAATGTTTCAAGGTCCTCTTTTGTCGGGACGGTTTTTGCCTGTATGTGCCAAGATATTTGTTCGACTTTAAGTCCGCTCAATGTATTGGATTTTTTCTCACATCCTCCGAAGTAAGTAACGTTGTTTATAGTCTTCGGGTCGGATAATTCATAGATAAACTCGGGGGCGATAAATATGCCGTCGGTGTCCTCAAATATTTTTATGGGTACAGCTGCCGGTTTTGGTCTGTATGAAGTCTCACTTCCTTCGGTGATTTTTTCGCAGGAACCCTGATGTACGAACACATTTTTTGGATAGTTTATTGAGAACTTAAGGTCGGCGTTTGAATAAGACTTCCACCCTTCAGGCACGAGATTATTTTCGATTTGTGTTTCCTCCGGGTCGATTATTTGTGGTCTGGTTACTTTGTCGGCCACTGTATTGGTGCTTACTGCGGTTCCCCCGCCCTCTTTGGTCAAAATTGCGAAGAGTCCCCCGCCTATAATAACGAGCAAAAAAGCACCGAATATTATCATTAGTGAGTTGTTTCTCATTAGTCTATTTTATTCTTTTTTTAATAATGGATAAAGGAGCTTTTGGTGGGGAGGGTGGGGATCGAACCCACATAGCCGGTTTTTCAGACCGGTGCCTTGACCAACTTGGCTACCGCCCCACGCCGAGCAACTAACAAATTTTCTGGAGCGACAGACCGGACTCGAACCGGCGACCTTCTCCTTGGCAAGGAGACGTTCTACCAACTGAACTACTGTCGCGTGCAACGTTATTATAAAGGAGGGTATCTAAAAATCAACAACTACGGCCTAAACGACACCACCGACTGTTTACCAGCTACCGCCACCACCGCCTCCGCCACCACCGCCACTAGAACCTCCTGAAAATCCACTGCTAAAGCCCGAAGAGCTCCTGGATGACGCGCTGGCGCTGTGAAACGAGTTATTTACGACAGAATTCATTACGGCCAGCCTTGTAAGATCGTCGCCCTGATACCATTCAGGATTGCCGGTAAATAGGTCTTTAAACCGTTTGAGCCAGACATCCTCCACTCCAAAGGCTGTTGCGTAAGGTAAAAGTTTCTCAAAAAACATCATTTCCTGGGCTTGAAAATCAAACTGCGGGTCCTGACTAACTAAAAAATTCTTCAATGAGACTGCTTCAGAGTAGGTTTGAATTCCCGAGTCAGGCCTTCTCGGACTTTTTCTTCCCCATATAAAGGACACCACGGCTAAAAAAACATTTCCGATAAAAAATGACATTATCGCCAGGGCCAAATATCCACCCGACGTGTTCACAGGATTGGATTTGAAAATCCCGTTCTTTTTCAGATAATCTCCTGCATTAGTTGCGAGTGAGGTTCCTGCAATCCCAAACTTTTCATTTTTACTCAGTTCTTTTGTGGATACCTCTAAATCGTTCTCGGAAAAAATTGCGTTATAAATATCCTTTTCATATTTTCTTAATAAATCGTCGTCGGACTTTTCGGTTTTAGTAAAAATAAATTCTTTTTTCTCTTTTTGCGTAATTTTTAAATAGCCCCGTTGCGCCAGAGAAATTATTGTTGCGGGGACAGCCTTATCTCCGGCAGTTACATCCGCAGTTATTGCTGTTTCCACAGGAGTCAAAGATTCACCGTCGGCAGTTTTAGGAGGAGAGAACCAGGCGGCTACTATTCTTGCAGTGTCCCTAACATGCTTTTTTTCACGCAGCCACTTAATTAGCAAGAAAATCGGCAAAAAGGCGTAAAAACAAGCCGCTACAATGCCCGCCAAGGCCATTAAAATCACCTGGACGATAGAAGGTTTGTCCTCAGCGGGCTCTAATACTGTTGCGTAGCCTTTAGGAAATTTTACTGCAAAAGTGAAAGCTTCTCCGGGGTTAATCCGGCTGGTTCCGAAAGTTATACCGTTTTGTAACCTATTTACCGTACAAGCTTTGTTGGTACTTCCTACAGGACCTGTGTAACATACCCCATCCAGTTCTCCTTCTCCAAAGTTCTGTTCAAAATTAACAGAAACCATTGCGATATTTATGGGTATTTCCCAGCCACTTCCTACCCCGTTCCAGTAGAACTCATCGTATGTTTCAAAGTAAGTAAGACCTCCCCTGACCAAGTAGGAGATAACGTATACGTGTTGTCCGGTAATAGTTGCATTAGGATCGCCTACCTTAAGCATTAAATCGTTTCCGGACTTGGTTGTGGTGTATTTATAATCGTTTCTTTTTTCGTCTGTAATTTTTCCCACTTTTATGTCCATAACATAAGACTTTCCGTCCTGATTTACTTTTTTGTAGGGAATGTATCTAAAAATTCCGTGGCGTTGTTCATTACCGAAATCGTACAGAATAGTTTCCGTAATGTTTACGGATCCGTCTCTATTTACGAGTGCGTCAAATTGTAGGGTGTGGATTAATTCCTGGGCAGAAGCGCGCGCTGAGAAAAAAATGCACAGACTAGCCAACAGTACAGAAATTTTAAGTATTGTCCTCATATATCTTTATAAATGGTGGGCGAGACAGGACTTGAACCTGCACCGGTTTTACCCGACAACGACCTCAACGTTGCGCGTATACCAATTCCGCCACTCGCCCAAACAGAAGGAATTATACCAGAATAGTCCCTATTTAATCACTAGATTAAAATCCTATTTAATCACTATTTCTTCTGCCCCTATGACTGTTGATTCTGCGTAACCCCAAGTTAAATTGCCCTTAATTTCTACGTGCTGACCGTCGAAGACATCCATCCCTTCCACCTCACGTGCAGGAGGATTGACTTGTAGCTTATCTACATCCATAGGTATTCCACGGGCGTTCTCTTCGAGAAGATACGGCTCATCAAAATAGAGCCAATACCAATAATCACCTAAGTCCAGTTCAGCGGGTATTGCCTCCTTTTTAAGAGTTCCTACAAAGGTCTCCAAAGCAACCGGAGTTTCTACGGGCGTTACGTCATCTACGGTCTCCGAAACACTCCCGTTAAGATTTTTCTCAATACCTTGAAGTCTGTTTTCAAGACCCCTGAGGTAGAAGAAATTGTAGAAGGAAATAAATAGGGCACCGAATGCCAAAGCAATAACCAAGGCGGTTTTTATGTTTTTCATCTTTTTATTAAACCAATTACTGGTGCCAGAGGTGGGACTCGAACCCACACACCTTGCGATACAGCCTTCTGAAGACTGCGCGTCTGCCAATTTCGCCACTCTGGCCTGCAATAATCAGATTATATAGCATTTGGAGGGTTATCAACAGAAAAAGAAAAGGCCCAAAGCTTTTTATAATTTATGCTTTGGGCCAATCAGTGGGTCTTAGTTCGGGTTCGGCCGTAGGGGGAACCGGCGCTTTCTGTGTCGCTCTACAGGATTGTTGAGACATTTGCTGGTGACGTTGTTACCTTTAATGTAGCTACCTTTTACCGGCCAATCTGGTTTGTTGCCGTTACCTGGATTTTGTATCTTCTTGAATCCCACGCTAAATGTCATCCTACTCCCCTTTCCTAATAAGATTTTTTAGACGGACCCACTTATCTAGGGATATTAATACTCCCGGTGATTTATAGCAATAATTTTTGTTGGGACGGTTTAAGCTAAATTGTCTTTCCACATTTTTATTGGTATTATCGGGATAAATCATAATGAGGAGGAGGGTGATATGAAGGTAACTAGGAGTATGGAGCAATCGGATGCAGAATTGGTTGCCAGTACGTTGAACGAGAAATACCCTAGGCTACAAATTGTTAGCGAAAAGTGGCCGCGGGCAATTCTAGAGGACTGGGGTTTTGCGGAATGGGAAGACACCAGGGTTTGTTTTCTTGAAGTTACATTTCAGCCACAATTTGGGACGCCTAAGCTCAAGGCATCGCTCAAAGGGCACGTTGAGATCGGCGAGCTAACCATTGAATTTAGAGATTTCGATCCTTCCGCGTGCTCCACAGGAACTGCCTGCCAAAAACTTCTTAAGCTCCTGACCGCTTTGGCAAAGGATGTGTTAATACGGACCCGGCACAAATTCTATGTCGACGGTTCCGACGTAAGAGCTCCTATTGAGTCCATTCAGGTTATCTAGTTTCTGAGGCTCACATTTTTGCTAAAAGCAGACTTGTGGGCCATTTTTTTAAAAAAAAGCCACCTTAGTTTTTTAAACCTCGGTGGCTACTTAATGTAAAACTTTATCATCCTATCCCCACAATAACTTCGGGTTGCATCCTAAGCAGGTCGGAGATGGTAAGTGTGCCGCAAACGTATTTTTTGAGCACGTCGTTCCGTAATCCCAGTCCGCCGGGGTTTTGCATAATCTCCAATTCAGTAGCATTTTGCCTTCTCATAAATGCTGCAGGATCGCATAAGACTATTTCAGCCAACTCTATATCGCTGCAGAGAGTGTCTTCTATAGCTTTTGACGTTTCTTCACGGCTGAAATAACCATACGAACACTCAGGCTTTGCATCCAGGATTTTGCGGGAATAGTTAAAATACCTGCAATGGTGCAAAAATCGAAGTCTGGCCTTCATCACAGTCTCAAGAGTCACCTTTTGGTTAAGAAGATCTTTCAAAATATCAGGCACGGCCATGATAAATGATTTCGTTACTTCCTGTACTTTGTAAGGTTGGCATGTAACATCGGGGCTTCTGGCTACACGTTCCCAAATCTCACTACCTGTTACAGTTCCGGTCGTGAACATTTTTCCTCCTAATTTTGTCGGAAAATGCAGAATAGATTATGGATTTGGAATAATTGTAACAAGGTTTGGATTTGGGGAATAGCGTTAATGTTTAAAAAGGCCAAAAGCCGGCAAAAAAATAACCCCTCGCATAGTCAACTATTACAGGTGTTAACTATTTGAGGGGCTTTGGAGGAGCAAATTTGCTTTAGAAAAAAAGCAATATGTTGCCCCTACTTGCAAAGCTGAAAGTGTGCCCAGTTAATTAAATGACCGCTACCATTTAACTGGATCAATTCGCCTTGCACTTTAGATACGTTCCCGGCATCCGGAAAACTTTCTCGTATTGAGTCAGGAACAGCACATACATAATCTCCGACATGAAACGGATTTCCAAGCATCCAAACTTCTGAAAGTTCCATTTCCAACGGCTGAAACCATTCATGGTCGAACACGTAGGTACTACCATCGTTATACTCAATACGGACAAGATCGCGTGTAATATCAACGACCTTTCCACCTTGAATTGCAATGGCAACGTGTTCAGGATAATGGCTTTCTACATAATCCTTATTAGGATATATAGTCTGACCAATTTGGAAGGGATTTGTTTCCTGCTCACTTGAACCGGAGCAACTAGGAAAAGACATTACCAAAATAACGACAACGACAACAGAGCAAAAAACATTTGTTTTCATCATTATCTCCAGTACAAAAATGTGTTGTTTGGATTAATTTGAACAGGGTAATTCTAGCGCAAAAACTAACTTTTGTCAAACTATAGGTTATAATATATGGTGAGGACGGAGGGATTCGAACCCTCGACAAATCGGTTAAGAGCCGATTGCTCTACCACTGAGCTACGTCCCCAGGCTGCGTAATTATACTACAAGGCTTTACTAGCAAAAGCAGTTTCTACCCATTTTCCGAGGAAAAAAGTGATTACCACTACCGCAAACCCTACCAGTAGATGTTCTGCCATCACCTCGTAGCGGTTTTGACCGGTCCTGTGAGAAATTCTAAGGCTTAGTAGAATCAAAACTAACGCCGAATAGACCACACTTACTATCACCGCTTGGGCTATAGGCAAAAATATAAAGGGAATTAAAAACGAAAGTCCGATTAGAAGTTTTGTTACAAATGTGGAAATAGTGATATTGCGCACGTCTCTAGCAACGGGGTGTCTCTTCGATTCTTCCGAAATGTGTTCTCCCAGAGCATCAGAAAGTGCATCGGCGACACTGACCGTAACTATACCTCCGATAATTGCTAGTCTGTCTGACGATGCGGAATAAAGTCCTACAATCATACCTAGCGTAGTAATAACCCCGGAGGCTGAGCCAAATCCGAATCCCGCCATTAAAGAATCAGTGATTTTTAGTTTCATAGATTAAATTATATTTTATGGGGCGGTTTAAGCAAGAAAAAGAAAAACGGACATACGGAGTGTTAAATTTTCCGGATGCCCGTTTACTACTGCTAGAGATGCAATTTCCCGTCTTCATCGAACTTAACCTCGTTTTTACCAATCATCAGACCTAGTGTAGACTCTATGAAGGGTTCGAGATCCGGAAGTTTCATATCATTGTAGACTTGGCGTATCAATAGTTCTCTTTCCATCGGGCCTTCCTCTTTCAACAACATCCTAATTGCCTGTTCTACGAATAGCATACTATTGGGCATATTACCTCTCCTTTTCTAGTTGTTGGGATTGTATATGAAAAAGCCCCGTGTATCAAACCGGGCGGCAACATAAATAAAAAAAGCTACCACCAAAATCTTTGCAGAATTTTGACGGTAGCGTAAAACTAGCTCTGTATCTTTAAGGCTTTAATGACGATTGCCTTGACTCTGGCTTGAATTTGCTCAATCGAGGCTTCGCCATCGATGACTCTCCACAGTTTAGGATCCATTTCGGCGAGTGTGAGATACGCGTTGCGGACTTTCTTATGAAATCTTAACGTTTCTCCATCCAGCCGGTTCATTTCATTCTGGTCCTTTTTTCTTGCAAGACCGATTTCAGGAGAAATATCAAGTAAGATAACCAAGTCCGGTGTTGTGTCACCTACAGCAAAGTCTGTGAGTGTTTCTACCAACTCGGTGGACTGCCTTCTTCCTACACCTTGATACGCGTAGGTTGAGTAGAAACTCCGGTCCGACAAAACAATCTTGCCTTGGTCCAATGCGGGTCTTGTTACAGTTCTAATTTGCTGCGCCCTTGAAGCCGAGAACAAAAATACTTCTGTAATGCCGAGAATGTCCAAGTCCTTACGGTTTAGTAGGATGTCTCTAATTGCTTTACCTACGTCGGTTCCTCCGGGCTCAACGATGTCTAATACATCAAGTCCCATACTCTCAAGACATTGTTTTAAAAGGCATATCTGTGTGCCTTTTCCGGAGCCTTCTCCTCCTTCAAAAGCGATTAGCATTTTTCCCTCCTTAGTTAGTTATTTGGACGCTGCTGAGATATTAGCAAAAAGAAGGAGTTTTTAAAATAGAACTTAGCGGTAAAAATTGGATAACTTACCCCTGTCTAGCATATTAGAAATTACTTATTCTTAAATACTAAAAAATACTTTAAAACGACTTAACTTTCTGTATACAAAAAGTATTAGTTAGTATTAGTATTATATTATGAGTGAGCCTACACCTAATACTGAGATAGATAGCACGAACGCACTTAATCCTGCTGAAAACAACAAAAGTCACAAGTTTATTACGAAAAAAGTGATTACATATACTGTAGCTGTATTGCTTCTCCTTACTATTCTAACGACTGGAGTGTTAATGCTTTTAAAGCAGGGTGGTGGCCAAATTATTACAAGATATAAAAATGGTAGTCAAGGTACAACTAATACAGATGACAAAACTGCTCGACAGGATACGGGCTTTTTGCCCTCTACCAAAGGCAGTATTGAGCTTTTACAGACACCGGATAAAATAAACACTTTTCACAGCACACACTATTTATTTGGGAACATAGAAACTGACGGAGATCTATTTCACATAGAGGTTAGCAGAGACGGCAAGGTAACAGGCGGTTACACCTTAAAGGTAAATAACAAATCATTAGTGGTCCAGACCGACCTCGGTGGAAATGGTTTTGTAACACATGAAAGTAGCGTCTACAAAAAATTCTATTATCCAATAAATGATTTAACACAAGGGGATAATAGTATAGCTGTTAAGCTTTACACGGATGATAGCAAGGTTAAGCTTATTGATGAAAAATTTTTTACTATAACTAGAACGGCTCCTACATACGTCACTGATATAACATTTTATAGTCAGGTACAAAAAGTTAATCCTGAGGAATTATTTAAACAGGCAGGTATAGATTTCGAAAAAGACAGGCTTTGGGAATACGTTCGGGATGAAGACTCTTTCATCGAAGGCTCAAGTGAATTACTTTACGGTAAATCGGAAAAGTGGACTGACTATAGTCTTGAAGCAGTCGGAGAAATTGGTGTCAATAATAGTAAAGTCCCCCTTTATAGATTTTTCTATACATATCAAAATTCCGACCTCTTTGCACATACAGGTGCTTTCAACTTTTACATTTCAAATAACAAGGCATACTTTATAATAAATTCGCTCTTTTTTTCCGGCAATATAACACCAATTTACCTTTTTTACATGAATTCTTCTCCATACCTTTTTAATGAAGTTGTTACAGAATTAGGAAAAATAAAAATTGACGCTAATAATTTTATCGTACCATCTACATTCATTGTGGGAGGTATCGGTCACTACAACCCTAGTAACGTTGAGGGCGAGATACTTTACACGTACAAATCCTACGTTTTATATGATAGTCACATAATCTATGATAGATATGGTAATTGGAGGTATTTCGAACTCACTCCCTCATACTTTAAAGATGATAGATATGGCGGTAACGATAATTGGAATGAAAGTTTATATCGGGATTTCAATAAAATAGGCATTTCCTTGGATGATGGTAAAAATCCTGATAATTTTTATAGCCCGTTTTGGTACTGGTGTGGAGGTTCAAGAGGGTACCGAGTTTTACCGGACAGCGATGCTAAGTATTTAGAACTTGTGGGTAAAACAGCAACCGGAGAAAATGTTTATATATATGCAAAAGACATGCCTTTTCCAGAAAACACGCATCTTCTACCCGCTTTAACAAAAGATGATTTAACAAACCAAGTAATAGAAGAGGGCTGGCAGGACTTCTTAGAAAACCAAAAAGACACATATCCTGTTTTGGTAATAAAAAACATTTTTGACGAGTGGGTAGTTTACATAGACGCAAACAATATCTTTGTTCCAGGTTGTTAGCGTATTAACATTAATAACTCAGAACAAGCGTAGAAAATAGCAACAGAATTCAACTTTTCAAAAAGTAACCAAATTTCTTGGCGCCCCCAGAGGGATTCGAACCCCCGACCCCTCGTTCCGAAGACGAGTGCTCTAATCCGCTGAGCTATGGAGGCGTAGCGGAAAACCTTACATTACTTGTAAATTATACCACCGTAATCTGCTAAAATAGGTGTATGAATAAGCTGAACAAACTACTGGTACCTTTGTACGTCCTGTTTCTCATAGGTTCGTTTTTCTATGTTAAATCGGTTATAAAGGGAGTTCCGGTTTCAGTAGAAGACACTTCGGACGATAAGACCGTCGAAATAAAAAGCGTTAAGGTGTCACTTACAGTTAAAGCGCCGTCTTACACTAAAACGTATACTCAGGAGTCTAAAAACATCGACACAGTATCCGACCTTTTGTTACAAATTAAAGAAAACAACACGGATTTTACCTTTGACCGTACATCCTATTCATACGGCAGCGAGTTTGACCATATAAACGGTATTAAGGCAACCGAAACAATGGAATGGAGAATTTTTGACGGGGAAAAAGATGTTACTTTAAAAATAAACGACACCGAGCTTGAGGACGGTAAAAATTACGTTCTTGTCTTTCAAAAGGTGACCGAGTAACCTATTCAAACCTTAAAGCTTCTATCGGGTCTTTTTTGCTGGCGCTTAAAGCAGGATATGTGCCGAAAACAACCCCTACAAATATAGAAAAACCCATCGCCAGTGCAACAGCCCACCACGGTATTGTCGCGTTTATAAAACTTGCTACCGCAAGAGTAGAAAGATAGCCTAAAAGTAATCCGACCATCCCGCCCCCTAGACTTATAAATATAGCTTCAGCTAAAAACTGTCTCCCGATATTTTTTGATGTTGCTCCCAAGGCCTTTCTTAAACCAATTTCCTGTGTGCGTTCCGTAACAGAAACTAGCATGATATTCATTATCCCGATCCCGCCTACCAACAAAGAAATACCGGCCACGGCTGCCAGCGCGGAAGATAAAACACCGAGTATCTGATCAATCGAAGATAGCACGTCTTTTTGCGTAACCACTGAGAAATCGTCAATCTTCATGTCTTTCAACAGCGCCACCTTAACCTCACGCATAACTTCATCCACGTCCAGTCCTTCATTAGCTTTTAATGCAATGCTCGACAATGCTTCTATATTAAAAACTGCCTTTAAGGAAGTGTCAGGCATAAATATTCTGTCATCAAAATTTCCACCTTTCGGTTTTGCTACTCCCAGTACCTCAAAATTCGTATTTTCTATTTTTATTTTTTCTCCAACGGGATTACGGTCTCCGAATAATTCTTTTTTAACATCCGAGCTTATGAATACAACACTGGCTTTTTTAGAGTCATCGGATTTTGTGTAGTAAGAACCTGTGTCCGTTTCTAATCCGTAAACCGAATAGGACTGATAATTACCTCCTACAACTGTACTTGCATAGGTTTTTGTTTTGTATTCGGCAGTTTTAGCTATTCTGATAGAGGGGGTAATAACACTTATTTTGTCCCCTACGTACAAATTTATCGTGTCTACATTTTTAAGACTAAGTTTATTTCCCATAAATGCGCGTGAAGGATCCTGTCCTTCGCCGACGCTGGGTGTGACTAAAATCAAATTTGAGCCAAGAGCACTAAACTGGTCAGTAATATAGTTCTGAAATCCCTGTACAACAGCAACCAAAGACACGACGGAAAAGACACCGATAATGACACCGAGCATTGTGAGAAATGTCCTTATTTTATTCAGCGCCAAGGCTGACAAAGCACTTTTTATAGTTTCAGGAACGTATATCATTTGACAATACAACCGTCTTTTAACACTATTTTTCTCTGTGCTATTTGGGCAAGTTCGTCATCGTGAGTAACAAGTATTATTGTTTTACCTTGCGAGTTTAGTTTTAAAAAGTTCTTGATTATTTCTTCACCTGTTTTTGTATCCAGATTTCCTGTCGGTTCATCTGCCAAAATCATACTGGGGTCATTTACCATCGCCCGTGCGATTGCTACTCTTTGTTTCTGACCTCCGGACAACTCGTTTGATTTATTTTTCAAGCGGTCCTGCAATCCCACTATTTCTATCATTTCTTTCGCTTTCCTTTCCCATTCAGAACTCGGGACGGTGCTGTATTTTAATGGAAGTATCACATTGTCCAGTACGGTCGTACGCTGGAGTAAATTAAAAGATTGAAACACGAAACCTATTTCATTATTTCTAACCTGAGCCAGTTGTTTTTCGCTCATACCCTTAGTATTTATTCCGTTTAAGATAACCTCTCCCTCGGTAGGAGTATCTAATAAACCGAGAATGTGCATTAAGGTAGATTTACCGGACCCTGATTTACCCACAATGGCAACAAATTCGCCTTTACCGATTTCAATATTAACCCCCAGAAGAGCCTCTATCTTAGTAGTACCCATATCGTATATTTTTGAAACATTTTGAGCCTGTAAAATCGGGGTCATTTTAATTTATAATTTTGGCGGTGTAACCTTCGGTAAGTTTTTGATTTTCCTCTGCAGGAACAACAACTTCACTGACATCGGTTTTAATCTCGGTGTAGATATCTCCCTCAACTCCAAGTTCTACCGGAAGTTGTTTGAGCTTACCGTTTTCTACCACCCACACAAAAGGTTCATCGGATACGTCATAAAATATTTCGTCAATTGTAAGGGCACGTACTTCAGTTTTTGTAGTTAACACATAAATATAAGCGTCTCCCGACATACCGATAGCCAACGGATGCTCCGGATTTCCTGATAAAGGTATTTCGATATCAAACACTCCGGTAACCGCGTTTGCCGTCAAAGGCACCTGAGCAACTTTAGTGTCAAATTCAAATGAACCGTACGAATCTAGTTTTATTTTAGCCGGTTGTCCTAACTTGATGTATCCGTAATCCTCCTGGTCTATAGATATTTCGAAAATAAATTTATCCATATTGGCTAACGTCATAACTGTTTCGCCTACTACTGCAGTTTCTCCGACCTTCTTGTTCACATCTATAATCGTCCCGTCAAACGGGGCATAAATATAGGAATTACGTAGAACGGAAAGTTGAGCCTGGTAGGTTGCCTCAGCTTGGCTTATAAGCTCATCCAGCTGTCTGAGTTTAATATTGTAGTTATCTTCCCCGCCAAGTGCCGTTATGTTTGCTTCCCTGTCTTCTACAAACAAATCCTTATTTCTTAGGGCAACGTCGCGCGCGTCTTGATACGCCTGCGATGTTTGATACTGGGTCGATCCGTCGATATAAGCAAGAAGTTCTCCCTGCTTTACCGTGTCACCTTTTTTAATAGAAATGTTCGTGATTTTTCCGGCCGACATAAAAGTAAGATTAGCCTGCTCTTCGGCCTTTACCTGTCCGCTTGCCGATACACTTCTGGATACAACTTTATTTTCTACGGGCACTCTTCTTACAAGAGCCGTTAGCTGTTTTGGCCTCAGCAGGAAAAACCATAATATCAGAGCTACCGGTATTCCGATAAGCAGATATTTAATTAACTTTTTCGAGACTAATTTTCGCATACGTATGATATTATATTACCATGTTAGGATTTTTAAAATCTCATCACCCTTTAAGACATGCCAGAAGTTTTAAACACGCATTTCAGGGAATTTTTAAAGCTCTAGTCGAAGAACCTAATTTTAGGGTTCAGGTAATCATTTTGGTGATATCAATTATGTTGGGCGCCCATTTTAATATCACAAACATTGAGTGGGCTTTGCTTATACTTTCCATGGGACTGCTTTTAATGGCAGAAGTTCTTAATACCGTTGTCGAGGACACCATAGATTTTTTTATTAAAGATTTCGACGAGGGTGTGAAAGTGATAAAAGACTTGTCCGCCGGGTTTGTTCTAATCACCGCAATAACCGCTCTGGCTATACTTATACTGATATTCTGGCCTTACTTTAATATAGTTTTACCTGCTTAAGTAGATTAAAACTGCAAGATAAATTCCGCCGAAAATGTATCCCGCTATAACATCCTGTACAGTGTGTGCTCCTATTAATACCCTGGAAACGCCGACCAGCACTATGTGATACAGGCTAATGATTCGGATTAAATTAGCCGCCAAACCGTCCCCAAAAATGTCTTTTTTAAAGGACAAAAAAAGAAGTAATCCCCAGAAACAAACGTAAAATATCACGTGGCTGCTTGGGAATCTGTACATGTCACCGAGCTTTGTAGGGTCTCCGGCATAAGTATCAAGCCTCGGTAT
>MEWJ01000033.1 GCA_001773385.1 candidate division WWE3 bacterium RIFOXYD1_FULL_43_17
ATAATTAACAACATCCTGGGTGTTACCACATCAGGATTGTAGTTGGTTCTTTTGAGGGAGGTGTAGAACAAATAATTTATATGAACTTATTATCTGTATTAGAATCGAAGGTATATGCCGCACCGGCGGGCACCACGCCTATACAAGGCATACCGGTTACAACAGTAAACGAGCTGGTAACCTTGATTACGAACATACTCATTATAGTTGGTGTGGCGATCGTCATTGTCTTCTTGGCTTTAGGGTTTATCAAGTACATTACCTCAGGAGGAGACAAGAATGCCGTGGATTCCGCGCAGAAGACCCTTACTTACGCGGTTATCGGGGGAGTCGGACTGCTTATAGTTTATGGTATTAGAACACTTCTGTTGGGTTTACTGAACGCACAAAGTCTCTCGGGGTATTAATCACGGGGCCACCGCTTTAGTTTGTTGTTAAGTGGGCCCGGTAGGCCCGGGCCCCCGTTTTAATTTTGGAGTTATTTATAATAGATGAATCCTTTTGAATGGTTAAAAAGCGCTGTTTCCAGCGTACCTGTAGCCGTAGAAACGAATAGGGGGACAGATTTGACCGGACTGGCGGTGATGTTTGCAAATGTCGCTGTAATAATAGGTGCCGGGGTTTCCCTTATTGGTCTTGCCTATTCTTTCGTCACTTACGTTACCGGGGGAGGAGACCCGAAAACAGTACAAAGAGCCCAAAGGTCTGCGACATGGTCCATTATCGGGATGTTGGTTAGTTTGACCGCGTGGGGTATAAAGACCATACTTTTTAATCTTCTGAATGTTAAGGATCTTTACTAGTAATTTAGTTTCTATGTTGAACCTACTTAAAATAAAAATCGCAAAATTTACAAAAGTATTTTCTGTTACGGTTTCGTATGTTTTTATTTTCTATGTTTTTTCACCGTTGTTGTTTGCGGCTGATTTGGATGAACCTACACTAGGCGAGGCGCGTCCTCTTCTTGTGAACGTTATGAACTGGCTGGTTTTTCTTGTAGGGATAGTATTTGTTCTTGTGGTTGCTTATGGAGCCTGGAAGGCATCTACAGCAGCGGGAGATCCCAGAGGGCTCGACTCAGCCAAAAGCACTTGGAGCTACGCAATCTTTGGGCTCTTAATTATTGTAGGGTTTTTTGCCCTTTTCACCATTGTTTCCGGGCTTTTTGGTTTCAAAATAGGTTTTACAGAAATCTTTGATGGTATTTTTGATGGGATATCGAAACTTACTCAATTAGCAATCCCCGGAAGCACTTCAACGAACCCCGGTACTGTTATTCCCGACCCTCCGCAGCAGATACAGTAAAAAAATTTCCCTTCAAGTACTATCAGGCACTAGTAAACCGATCTATCTGGAATATCCTGAAACATCGAAGAAAAGACTTGTTTAAACTGATTGAGAGGCATCGAGTCAAAAGTTGCCACGTTGTAAACCTGTCCGGAATACTCTTCGAATACAACCGCTACTCCTTGGCTGGAGTAAACGTGTACGGTTCCTACCGAAGACTTTGAAAGGTACATTACTGCCTCCGGTGTCCCTACCTTATAATATTCCTTAAAACTGGTTATGTTTTTTTCCTGATCGGTTAAAGCAGGTCTTATTACCGCAGCGACTTTGGTTTCCTCGTTTGTAATGATGTCGAAAGACAGAAAACTATTCTTGTCGGTATACCTGTTGACGGTAAATCCCTTCCCTAGACTTTCCTGGCCAGTTTTTTCCAGATTTTGGTTAGCTTCCTCCACGCTTGAAATAGTGTCGCCGGGCGTTTGATCCAAAGGAGAGGTTGTGACTACGCTTTCCTCTCCTGTGGAGGTGGTAAATCCTGCGGGGGGAGTTATTTGCTTAGGTTTTTCGGTATTTGTGTAAATAAGCAATAGAATCAGAGCAACAGCAAGGACAATATAAGGTGTGTATTTTTTAATCTTGTTTAACATATTTTTATTATCGTACGAATATTACTTCCTGAGCAAACCTTCGGTGTACAGGAAATTTATTCCAGAAAGCGTCGTAGTCGCCAAGAGGGTAGGTCAAAGAGGCTGTCGCTGAGCAGGACCCGAACGAATTTATTGCTACCATGTCGCCTATGGTTTCGGCGAAATCTTCGCCAACGCTGTTATTAGTAGTGCAGTTCCCG
>MEWJ01000034.1:0-1455 GCA_001773385.1 candidate division WWE3 bacterium RIFOXYD1_FULL_43_17
CAAAATAAATTTCTGGGGCGTTGTGTCGGTTCACAATAAGTTTACAGTGCTATCGTTATACTCTAAGAAGACCTGACCCTGCTGTTCGGAACACCAAGGCAAAGCCTGTAAGGGTCGGGAGCTGTAAAAATTTGAGGACTGACGAACCACTTTAGTTAAACACATAAACACGGGTATGCTCTCCGGACTATGGGGTCTATAAAAACCGGCTGTTAATAATACCTTAAAAATCTGAACCGCGTGCAAAAAATATTTCCTAACTTCCGAAAGAAAGTAATAACAAATGCTGAGCACGTCATATATTTACATCAGCAAAAAACGTTTAGTCTACAACATAAAAATACACGCCTTAAAAACAAAACATATCATATTGTCACATGTTAATAATTTAAGTCCGTGAAAAGGCTGTCAATAAAGAATAAAACAAGGTTTATGGTCCTTATGTAAATACTAACGAACATAAAACTGACAAACCTTATCACTCGTTGATAGTAAAAGGAAATAAAGTATTGACTGAGTAAAAAAAACCCTCTATTATTTATAATAACTTTACTATCTGTTGTGACATAGGCAAATAGTAAACCTTCCTGCCATGGAAATATCTGCCCAGAATAACAAAAAAAATTACTCAAAATCAGACTCAAACGTTTTTCGTAGTGAAGGATATGTTAAAGTATCTGAAGCCGCGAATTTATTAAGCGTTTCATCCTCTACCCTCCGTAGGTTCGAAGCTGAAGGTAAAATCACATCAAGAAGACTGGATAATAATTATAGGGTATACGATATATCAGAAGTCGCAAGATTCAAAAAAATACTTAATGAAGAAAAACAAACACGCAAAAAATCATACGTTACCGTTAACGACACACCGGTTTTTCAAAACAAAACTCCGGTCAAAGCCCACGGTTTTACCTGGCCCAAAATTAACGCCAGCTTCCCAAAAATAAATGAAACGTATAGTAACGTTTCGCAAAATTTTGAACAGCACTCGACTCTCAAAGCAGCTGCCAAATTTTTTAAGACTGCAAAAATAGCTGGTGTATCCTTCGCTGCAGTATTAATTCTAATAGGGCTGTCTGAAAATGTAAGATTTACAGATAATGTCATAGAGATACTTTCTTTCACTATGAGTAGACAGATCGAGACAGGAGAAAAAGGTTACGAAGTAATCGGATTAACTTTAGGTTCCAAAGACAAAGTTACCAGCTATATCTACAACATTAATGTACCTGCTAACTTTAGACGAAACGTGAATATAGATGAAACTTTGCGGGTAACCGGGTTATCTTCGTTGTTAGGCGGCATAGAAACTCAAGATGCGGACGCAAACCTGGGTACGGGCACACTCACAACGGGCAGAATAGATATGACGGGCGAAGCATCCCTCAACAACCTTCTGGTCATCAATGATGTAACTGAAACTACACTGGAAGAATTCATCGATATCAATGGTGA
>MEWJ01000034.1:1493-2809 GCA_001773385.1 candidate division WWE3 bacterium RIFOXYD1_FULL_43_17
ATCGAAGGTGGAAGTTGGGCTTCTTTACCAACCAGCAGCATTACATCGCTTGGTACTATAACCACAGGCGTGTGGAACGGTACTCCTATCGCCCCGGGCTACGGCGGTACCGGACTTTCGTCAATAACTGCCGGAAGTATTTTAATAGGGGGGTCAGGAAATACTATGTCAACTCTCGCCATCGGTTCCGCTAATCAGACGTTAATTTCAAGCGGTTCCGCCCCCGTCTGGACAAATTCCGATGCCTTTGTCTCTTCTTATGCGTGGCTGCTCACCGGTAATACAGGGACAGACAGCACTACGGATTTTATAGGGACTACGGATAATACCGGACTTACTATCAGGACAAACGATGTCGAACGTGTGACTATAGCGGCTGACGGTAATGTGGGGATAGGAGGAACCGATCCTCAATTTTCTCTACATGTAGGAAATGGCAGCTCAAGCGCAGCCTGGATAGTAGGACAACAGGAAAGCGGTTACATAGAAGGCGATCTCGAGGTGGCGGGAACAATCTATGGTACGTTTGTCGGACCCATAACAACTGTCGGGTATCAGCCTAATGCAGTGTTTTACTCTGACAGTGCCGGGACCATGACAACCGATAATACTCTGCTCTCTTTTAACGAAACCACGGCTGTGTTGTTGGTAAACGGAACTCTGAACACAAGTTTGTTTAAGATTGGTGGCACTTCAGTTACTTCAAGCGCGACTGAACTTAATATCCTGGACGGGGCTTTAATATCAACAACAGAACTTAATCTTTTGGATGGACGCATCGGTACTCTTGTGGATTCAAGTAATGTGTCAAACTATGCTATTACCTCAGTAGTGGCTGGATCGGGTTTAATCGGAGGAACAGGACCGGGGGCAACTACCCTTCATGTAGGGGTGGGAAACGGAATATCCATCGCCGCGGACAGCATCGCCATAGATACAACAACAACAGGAGTAACCGCGGTATCCTCGTCCAATTCCGGACTTGAAGCATCCTCTGATGGACTTAGACTACTTGGGGGATGCGGATCTAACCAAATTCTTTCATGGGACGCAACCGGTCAGGTGTGGAAATGTGCATCAGTGTCAGGCATTGGCGGTATTACCGGAGCCGGCGCCTCAACACAGGTAGCTTTTTGGGACAGTGCGAGTTCTCTCACAGGGAATAACAGCCTTTGGTGGAACAATACAAGTACGAGACTTGGTATAGGAACCAGTGCTCCTCTATACACACTTGATGTCAACGGAACAGCAAGGATAGGAAGTCTATCCGCAGGAAGCGGTAACTCAATAGTCCTTCAGAATGCAGGTGTACTTGA
>MEWJ01000035.1:0-8393 GCA_001773385.1 candidate division WWE3 bacterium RIFOXYD1_FULL_43_17
CGACCTCAATAATACCATCAAAATCCCAAAGGTAAAGTTCCGAAATGTTGTCATGATGGCCTTCTTCGGCCTTTTTAATGACTTGTTTAATGTTGAAGGATTTTCTGTCTTCTTTTAAGTAGGCGACTAAGGCCTCATAGATATTAACCACTATAGGGTTTATGAAATCTTCAACGTCCATTTTATACGCGTATTCACGCATTATGTCAATATCCGCCTTTAGGAGAAGAGCTAGAAAGTAGCCTTCGGGGTTGTCTCTGGATAGGAGGGGCAATTTTTGGTCTTCCTCGGTTGAGTTGCTATATTCACCAAGGGAGCCTCCTTTGAACATCGTCGTAACGGTGTCTTCGGAAAGCCCGAGCTCCGTAGCCAGCATCTTGGAATAGTGGTCCACAATAACCGGGTTGTTTATCTTTGAAAAAACGGGGACGAGTGCCTCCAGGATAAGCTTTTTTCCGAGGGCGGACTCTTTGCTGTTGGCCTTAAGTGTGCTCGATATATAAAAATCGTAAACATCCACCGCGTCACGGATAGCAATTTTAGCTTTTTCCGGGTCAGCCTTAAGAACCTCGTCCAAATCTTTGAAAGGAGCCGGGATTACAGCCACTTTTATGTTAAATCCCATTCTTTCGGCAATTTCTACCGCGCGGTAAACGGCATTTACTCCCGCAGAATCGGCGTCGAAACAAAAGGTGAGATCGTTTGTGTATCTTTGTAAGATTTTCAACTGAGATTCAGCTAAAGCAGTTCCGGACGAGGCAACAATGTTTTTTATCCCTTCCTGATAAGCACTAATAACGTCCATCTGACCCTCAACTATTACAGCGCCGTGTTTTTTAATGTCTATCTTGGCGTTTACCAGGTTAAACAGGAAGATGCTCTTGTGGAATACGGCTGTTTCAGAGGTATTCAGGTACTTAGGCTCACGGTCGAGAATTGTTCTTCCGTTAAACCCGACAGTATTCCCATCTATTCCCTTGAAGGGAAATACTATCCTTCCGCGGAACCTGTCGATGTAACCTTCACCAGAGGTTTTTTCGGAAATTACTCCCGCATCCAGCATTTCGTTCTCGTGTATGCCTTGTTTTTTCAGAAAGTTATGTAGCGCGGCCCAGGTGTCGGGGGCATACCCCATCTGGAAAAAATCGATCGTTTCTGATGTAAGTTTTCTTTTTTGAGTTAGGTAGTCGAGTCCGGCCTTACCTTCAGGATGTTTAGTTAGAACATAATGATAATATTTCGCAGTCAGGTTATTTATCTGGTAAAGCTCTTTCCTCTTTGCCGATTCCGGATCGTAGTCCTTTTTTTCCAGTTTTATTCCTGCTTTTACGGCTAATTGTTCCAGAGCAGCAGAAAACTCGATGCCTTCTATCTTTTCGACAAATTTAAATATGTCCCCCGCCTCTCCGCAACCGAAACACTTATAAATCTGAAGCTCGGGGGAAACCATAAATGAGGGTGTATTCTCGGAGTGAAATGGACAGACGCCCTTATAGTTGCGGCCTGCCTTTTTCAAACTTACGTAGGAACCGACCAGGTCGACAATATCTATTTTCTGCTTGATCTCGTTAATCGTGTCCATTGTTCTTTGTATAGCATACCTCGGTTTAAATCACAAACAAAACCCAAATAGGCGGTAAATAACGTCAAAAGACCCGTAGGGATAGTACGGTGCTAGCCCTATAGTACTTTACTAAAATGCTATAGGGTGCTATAATACTAGAAGCCTTTAATATGGCCGTTATTTTGTACTTTGAAATCATATATCGAAATCTAATAAGGAGACTGAAATGAAACTTTTGATGGTGTTAGTTGTGCTCGTTGTGGTTTTTGCAGCTCTTGGTGCTGCCGCTTCCCCCGCGCAAGCGCAGGTTAGCGAAATGTTAATCAATATTAGTGACGGAAGCTTAAGTGGCCACGGGTGTGATAGCTCTGAGTGGCATTTCGTCATTAACCAGCTCGCTGATCCTTCACTAGCGCCGGCCACAATACACGTGGCTTGGTCTGATGGGTCAGAAGAAGATGTGCCTCTCCAGAATGTAACTCCTGGTGGGATGGCACACTATGCAACGGCAGCGCATCTTGACAGTTATGTCGTGGATGCGACGGCCTACATTTACACAACGTGGGGTGGAAAGTTTAATTTGTCTCACGGTCCGTGTGGAAATACAGACACACCGACCGTTACAGTAACAGTTACGGAGACTGCAACCCAGACTCCAACAATAACTGTAACTGAGACACCTACCAACACCCCAACAGTTACGGAAACTCCTACGGAGACCGTGACTATTACAAACACCCCGACCGGGACTGTGACTCAGACGGGAACACCAACTGAAACGGTCACCCAGACCCAGACTCCAACCGTAACGACTACAGGCACGCCTAATGAAACAGGTACGCCTACCGGTACGGTAACCGAGACTCTTGTAAACCACACACCCACAGAACCTTCTTTGGGTGGCGGAAAACCGGAGTCAACGCAAACAACCTTCTTTTGGCCGGCTATTATAGGCCTAGTGGTGGTTGCGTTGTTCGTAGTGTTCAAAAAACACTAAAACCCTACCGGGGAGACGCCAAGCTGAAAGTAATTTTTCTTAGCGTCTCCCCAACCCTTTTTAAGGAGTTTCCAATGAAAAGATTGGGGCTGTTTGCAGCACTACTCTTTCTGTTGTTAACGGTTTCGTGTAATTCTCCCGTTAGCTCAGTAGAGCCAACCGTTGTTCCCATAACCGGAACTCTTGAAGCACCCGTGGCTACGCCCACTGCTCAGAAAACTGTTATGGAACAACCCACTCCGACGGCAACTCCGACACCGGAGATAAATCCTTACATCTTCGACGCGGGCGACCAAGACCTGGATATTTCTACAGGATCTTTTTTCCTGCAATTCGAAGAAGGAGCCCTCGGTAATATTGAAATCTCTGCAGGCCTAGTCAGTCCGATAAATACAGGGGATTACGAAACCACCTCTCAAGGACTAACGTTAGGAACCGGAATCGGTGTTTCCAGAGCAGACAATTACGGAAACGTCCTTCTGGGATTTCACTCCGGATACCACAGGAACGACCCGCTCCAAGCAGAACCTCTCCGCTTTTACTTTGAAAAATGGGGGGCTTCTGACAAAGCTGTGGAAGATAAACTTACGCAGTCTTTAGGAAGTAAAGGAACGCTCCGTGTAGGTAACGCCGAAGTGAAAGTCACCGTAGCGGCAGCTATTAGAGTTGATAACGCCGCAGCGATAGAAATTCAATTGTATCCGGAAAAAATCCTGGATATAGTAACCGATGAAAAATATACCGTCATCGGAGACAGGATTCCCTTCAATATCGCAAAAGATAGCACGCACAGAATTATGATTAACTTTTGCGGATGGGACGGCCCCGGTAAAAATTACTCGTACTATCGGTACGTCATTATATTTGACGTATTTGAAGTACCTCAGACGCAGACGCCCTAGAGTGTACCAATTTGGTATATTTTAGGGCGTTTTTTTGTTAGTCAAAACGACCTTATAACGAAACCTCGAAATTACCATCTATACTTGACTTAAAGCGCCGTAGATAAGATTATTAGAGTATGAAATTTAAAATTTTAATACTGCTCATTGTCCTCTCCTTAGTGGCTGTCCCCTTTTACTTTTTTAAAAAAACGTCCTTAACGCCCCCAGAAACTGACATTCCGGAGGTTTTGGGTGCCAAAATTGTCGATGTTTACGGCCAGGCAAGTAACATCACTACGGGAAACCAGAGAGCTACCGCTTATGCCTCTCTTATTGTGGGTAGAGGTCAGGAGGATAAGGTTAGGGCTGCCAAGAGTGCCGGTTTTAAAGGCCCTTCACTACAATATATAGTAGCCGATGGATTAGTCGGTCCTGCGAAACTTCACTCCCCGGACGCTCAGAAACGCACCTGTGCTCAGTTAGGAATTTCTGATATTCAGGCAAATAAAAATAATATAAATATGTATAAAGATTTCTGTAAAATACACGACAGTATTGTGACAAAACAAGCTCTTGTGGACTTAAATCTGGATGGAAAAGGTGACATCGCGGCTACGGAAGCATGGTTTTTACACGATACGAATGGAAACAGAATATATAGATCTTCAGGAGGCGGTACCGGATATTTTCCGAATCCGTCAAATGAAGGTGTAAAACAAATATTCAAAGAGAGAATTCTTTACGAATTAAGAAAAAACAACACTGAGTATCTGTTTGACGGAATCTATTTGGATAATGTCGCTCTGGGTTACGGAAACACTTCCCGTTATAGCGGCAAGCCCGTAGAGTTTTCTACTGCCACAATTGCAGCCGATGCAGTATATGGTTTTGTCCGGTATATTTCTCAGAGTATAAAGGCAGTTAACAGCAACTACCTGCTTTGGGCAAATATGATTGGCGGCTCTGATGACGGTAAGCAATGGGACAGGTTTTCTCCCTACTTAGACGGGGCGTTACATGAAAATTTTGTCGTTAACTGGAATGCCCAGGTTCATTCCGCTTCAACAATTTACAAACAGCTACTTCAGGCACAAAAATGGATAGCCGACGGTAACATTTATAACGCTGTTGCCCAGGGAGACGGTAACAATACCTTAGGAAGGTTTGGGTTAGTCGCATTTTTACTCGTCGATGACGGTACCCGCGGGTACTATCACTACACTAACTATTACAATATGTATAACTATTTTTACTATCTACCGGAATACCAAACTACGTTGGGAACACCGATGGGACCGTTCGAAATAACAGCAAAAAATAGTTCCGGCATTCCTACTGCGTACAAACGTACCTACACGTGTGGGGCGGTTACTCTTGATGTCGCTAACAAAAAATCCACAATTACAACTAATGCCTGTCAGACAACAACTGTTGGGGCTATCAGCAGTCTGACGGTCAGAGATACTTCGAACTCTGCGGATTGGTCGGTACAAAGCAACCTAAAGCTAGGCAATGAATTATATGGTGATAGAACATATAAGTTCGTTCACGTTCCCCAAAAATATCTGGGGACCGCGTGGATCCAAACTGCCAATGACTCCAGAAGTTATACCAACACCCCACTAGTAACATTTAAACTATCGCAGAACGCAACAGTTTATGTTGCTTTTGATGATAGAATCCTGAAGAGACCTTCCTGGCTCTCAGATTGGACTAACACCGGGGACAACTTGGACGCCGGAGGAGATCCGTTTAGCATCTACCAGAAATCGTTTCCTGCGGGGGTAGTATCTCTAGGCCCAAATGGCGGAGGAAATATACCTAACAGTATGTATATCATACTAGTGGGGTTCTAGAGTAGGTTTAGGGGCTTAGTATTAAAAACGGGAATTGGTTACACGCAGGGGTATTTATGGCGGAGGGAGAGGGGTTCGAACCCTCGTGCCGCTTTCGCGACGCGTCGCTTTCCAGGCGAGCCGATTAGACCACTCTCGCATCCCTCCAAAGCCTCGAACAGCCTTGATTTTAACACAAACTTGAACCGTCCTACCCTACAAATACTTGTCCAGTTTTTTACTGCGCAGCTCGTCCTGAATATCCTTTATCTTGTCGGTTTTATCTTTAGGCACTATTAACAAAGTGTCTGCTGTGTCTACAACCACCATATCCTTTAGTCCAAACACCGCGATTAGTTTGTCGGGGTTGTCACTCTTAATCAAAGAGCTTTTTGAATCCAGCGCGATGACATTTCCCTCCTTGTACACCTGATCCTTACGCGCAACGTATTCGTAAAGTGAGTTCCACGTACCAATATCGACCCAGTTATAGTTTAACTGCAAAATCAGCGCGTCTTTAAATAAATGGCGGGTAACAATTTCGGTTGCTCCGGCTTCCATTCCCTGATAAATTGCCGGGACACCTTCGAGGCTGTTGCTCTCACTTATAATTTTTCTAATTTGCATTAAAGCCGAATACCAATCAGGTTTATATCTTTCATAAGCTTCGAGTAGCATCTGCGGATACCAGCAATTGTGATTACTGTGTTTCACAACGTTAAAATTTTCAATCAGTTCTTTGGTTTCGGCATAATTTGAGCGGCGGTCTACAAATTCTTTTGCCTCGTAAACATCGACATTTCCGTACGAATGTATTTTTCTACCCAGCTTCAGGTAATCTACCCCAAGGTCGGGGTATGTTACGGCAATTCCACCGGAAATAAACTTTTTATGTTCTTTCACTAGCTTTTCCGCGGTTTCTATTAAGAGTAGATAATTGTTCTCGGGAATTCTTACACAATCAGACTGCACTATCATAAAAGGTTCGCCCGGAAATTTAACATCGAGGTAAACAATTGCTAGTCCGTCTGCGGGACCTCTATTTTTTGGCGAGTCCGGCTCTAGAATATAATTTTCCAAAGGTATTTGCGGAACCTGCTCACGCGCGATTTTTACATACCGGTCTTTGGTCGATATAAGAATATCGCTAGCGGGATATTTTCTGAGAAGGGTTTTTACATTGTACGAAAAAAGCGACTCTCCGTTTAAGATTTTCTGAAATTGCTTGGGATTATTTTCCCTGCTATACGGCCATAATTTTGTGCCCCGGCCTCCGGCGCTGACGATGAATTTCATAATTTATTATATCAACTTGACACGCAGGAGGTCACTTCGCCATGGCGCGTTTTCTTAGATTTTCCGGCATCTTCTCTATCGCGTACCTCAGAGCGGTACGGGGCATCGCGTCTTTGTGCCTCAAAACATAGCTTAATACTTCTTTCTGATGTTTATGGCTCGCTACTTTAAGCAACCAACCGTACCCCTTTTGAACCATGTCCTCTTTGTCCAACAATAAAATATCCGAGATTTCAAAAACACTTTTTAAAAACTTTCCCTCTTTGACCGGAACAATTAAACTTACTGCCGCTGCCCTGCGGAGCCAGAGATTTTTACTTTTCGCCCAAACTTTAAGATTGTGAATATATTTTGGATATTTTTCTATGAAAGATCCTACTGTGTGATTACAGAAGGTATCGCATTCGGCCCAATTGTCGATGTACTTGTCGAGCCAGCGTTCGTAGAAAGAAAAGTCACTTTGAGCGTAATCTCCTTTCCGGTGCAGCCACCCTGCCGCAATCCAGGACTCTTCACAATAACCGGACCTAAAAAGATCTTCGGCAATTGAAAATAATTCTTTTTTGCTCAAACCGCTGACATGAACAAAGTTTTCTTTGGCAATTTTTTCGACTACTCCGGATTTCACCCCGTGACACAAAATAGTCTGCTTAAAAAAGCTTTGAAAACTTGCGCGCGTTTTAGCGTCTGAATTCTTTTTTAGTTGAGTTCTTATGTGAAGGACAATTTTAGTTTTTGCTATTATCTTTACGTTTTCTTTTTTCATGGTTTATATTCTATCAAAACGAAGCCCCCGGACGATTATTTTAACCGCTTTGGGGGCATTTCTTTGGTTTCGCAAGAAGCGATACCTGGTATACAGCTTTTCTCGGAGGCCACTCGAGGATTATTCCTACGTTACGCAACGTGTCAGTCAGGTTTACTCCCATAGCTTCGGCGTTTGTAACTGAAACGTAATCCGGGTAAACACGGCATCTTGTTTCGCACGCCTCTCTCAAAATGCTACGGACGTGGCCTTGCCAATGCCTTGGGTTTTCCAAAGCTCTTTGTGTCCAGTTACTGTGTTCTAATCTCTTCTTTGCAACGTACTCAGCAAGATCAAATTTTACGGCAACAACATAAACTTCCGGTTCAAAAACACCGGTGAATAGAGACGCCCTTGGAGGACACCCCGCTTTAATTCCCAAATTTGGGCACCCTTTACTGTGTTTGTAAAAGGCTGCTGCGCATAGGGGGCGGATTATCCTTGGCTGGCAAACAACTTCCACAGGTCCTCTGAAAAACACCTCCCTGGCGATACTTTTTATGTCCAACCGTCCCTCCTTCAATAGACTTTGTGGCATTTTGGGTTCTTAGCTTTGGATTATATCAGTAAGGGGGTTGGAGTAAAGTGGGGAGCATTCAGTGGCCGTTGGGGGCATTCCTATATAATAAAGGGGTATGACTACGTTCGTGATAAAACTAATAGCTATCGTGACAATGGTTATCGACCATGTCGGGTTACTCTTTTTTCCGGAAGAAATAATTTTCCGCGTAGTAGGGCGATTTTCTTTTCCACTTTTTGCCTGGCTTATTGCCAACGGAGCCAAACATACAAAAAACATGAATGCTTATGTTGTAAGACTTTTCGTTTTCGCCTTATTTTCGCAGATTCCTTATATGATGGCGCACAGAACTGTAATACCCGGTTTTTTAGGTCTCAATATATTCTTTACGCTTTTTCTGGGATTGGTGGGGATAAAACTCATCAGCTCGGGAGTAAGTAAGTATCTACAGGTGGCCGGGGTGATATTAATCTCCCTGTGTGCGGAATTTTC
>MEWJ01000035.1:8432-14685 GCA_001773385.1 candidate division WWE3 bacterium RIFOXYD1_FULL_43_17
CTTTTTTTATATTTTTTACGATAACTTCAAACTTATGTCTGTGTTTCAGTTCTTACTGCACGGCGTTTTGTGGTACGTCCTGTTCTTAGGAAGTGGGAGTGGTCTGAGTTTGCTGCCCCTGCTCCAACCCGTCGCGCTCTTCTCTCTTATAATAATTTTCTTCTATAATCACCAGGCGGGGCCGAAAATGAGATACCTTTTTTATTTGTTTTACCCGCTGCATTTGTTAGTTCTGTATTTTATTAGGATTTACTACGTTAATTGAAAGCTGGCGGAGGGATGCTGAAAAATATCTATCCATTTGCCCGGTGAGTATTTTACCAAGTTCAAGAGGTTATAAAAAAAGAAAACCCCTCGGAGTGAAAAAACTCTTTGGGGTTTATGAGAAGTGACTAGAACTCACCGCGGCGGCGGACAAAGGCAGCAACAGAAGAAGAACCGCGGGCAAAGGCACCAATACCAATCAGGAATCCTAAATCGTACCAGTTGCCGTTATTATGGACTTGGTAGACTCCGTAGTTGCCGCCGAACAAGTTGCCAATAAATGCAAAGGCAACCGTCCAGCCATCCCACATACCGTTCCAGAAACCGTAAATTTTGCTGGTTTCTTCGAGAGGAGTGTTCTTCAGCGGATTAGCGGTACCACAGGCGGTGAGCACAAGGGTCAGGCTAACGAACAAGACGAAAAGAGCAAACATTTTGTTTTTCACGACATTCTCCTAATCTGGGATGTGAGTGGTTGATTGCACAAACGCTAATTTCTATGTCCTACAGTATACTATGGGATAAGTGGGTTGTCAACAAATATTATTTGCGGAACATGATGCCAAAAGGATAAACGCAATATTTAAAGGTAACGGTATTGATTTATGGCGGGGGGGGGCATGGGACGTACTTGGAACTTTTTTCACACCCGCAAAAACTGACGCATCACGTGCAACGTACGTGTGATAATAAATTCCCGCAGTCATTTTTATACTGACTTGCGGGAATGTAAATCCGTTGCACATTACTTAGGAATACTGAGATTAAAGTCAACCGCAGAAGCAAAAATTTCAGCAAGAGTGCGTAAACTATTTGGGGACAGCTCACTAACTCTGGGCAACTCTTGAAGTTTTGCATCGGCAGCAGAGTGCTCCTCAGCTATCAGAAGGTCCAACCAGGCTTCAATAGTATTGGCAGCACTTTCTGAGGAGCGCTTAAGCGAAGCGACCTTTCCTGCGACTGACTTTCTAAAACGTGTGGCACTCTCCTTCATTTTTCTCTCCTTTTTAGCAAGAATGTGATTTGGGGCCTCAGTATATCAAGAATATTTTGAATAACAAATCAAGCGCGGAATTTTTGCTGGCGGGGGGGGCATGGGACGTACTTGGAACTTTTTTCGCGGCGACTAAATTCCCTAATACTTATCTAGATAAATAGTCTATTACCTCTGGTGGCCATAATCTTACTACACGAGAATCGCATTTTGTAGCAACCTCTGTTTTATCCACAAAATCTATTTGGGTCAAGTCATCTCCTGGTGTAGCTTTATCCGTACCGGTAGAACAAATAAACCAGCCCAAACTGGTGTCTGTTTCTACTACAATGGAATCACATAACTTTTTAATGATTCTTATTTTTAATTGTGTTTCTTCTTGAAATTCCCTTATTAAAGCATCCTTGTCATTTTCATTTTCTTTTATGTGTCCTCCCGGTAGGTGCCAACCACCACTAACAAAATGCCCTTCTTTGACAACCTTTTTACCAATCAGTACTTTATTTTGGAATAATACAATACCAGCAACAGCCCTTCTCATATAAGCAATAATACTCTACAACTTTGGAACTGGAAATTGATTGAAGTAGCAACAAATGTGTATATGGCGGAGGGAGAGAGATTCGAACTCTCGTGTGAGTTGCCCCACGCTTGGTTTTCGAGACCAGCCCGGTATGACCGCTTCGGTATCCCTCCAAAGTCGAATAAAGTATACAGCATTGGTAGAATAAAGGCATCATGGAGGCACAAACGAGCTTTAAAGACAGGGTATTAGAAGAGGTACGGAAAATCCCAAAAGGCTCGGTTGCGGGCTACGGTCAAATCGCCCTTTTTGCAGGAAAACCCAGAGGTGCGAGAGAAGTCGGGTGGGTGCTCAACCGCTGGGGAGATGACGGCGTTACCCCCTGGTGGAGAATAATCAACGCAAAAGGGTATATAAGCATTAAGCACAACGAAATCTCTGCGCTAGAACAGAAAAGATTACTCGAAAACGACGGCATTGAAGTAGGAGAAGATTTTAGTGTACCTAAAATTTATTTCATCTAACTTTAATCTGGTGGACCGTAGCGGAGTCGAACCGCTGATCTCCGCAATGCGAATGCGGCGCTCTACCAACTGAGCTAACGGCCCCCGTACAACACTGCCGAACAACCGGAATAACCTGCCAATATTACCTTATGCGCCTTCAAAATCCAAACTTAGCGGTTGTGGTTCCATACAGGGTGGGCGTGCCCCAATGCCTTTCTTTCTTTAAGATAAGCAACATGTTCTTCCCGCTTGGCGTTTAGTTTTTCAACGTCAAATCCCGCCTCGCTGATTACTTTGACGGCAAATTCTCCTCCGACAAAGTGGGGCAAAATAACGTAAGTTGCTCCGCATTCGTAAAGTTTAATCGCGTCGTCTATGTTGTAAGAAAGAAGCAAAACAAGTGAATCTTTATTTTCCGAACGTACTTTGTTTACCAAAAAGTTGTTTGTTTCAAATTCCGGAATAGTAGAAATAATTATTTTCGCCCTTCCTATCGATATTTCCTCCAGAAACTCGCTGTCCTCGGCATCGCCGTAAATACAATTTATACCCTTACCAGTTAATTCCTTGATGATGTCCGGATCAAAATCAATCGCCAAAAACTGCGTCCCAAATTCCTTGAATATTTTAACAAAATCGTAGCCTGCCCTGTTGCAACCGAACAGTACAGTGTCATAGACACGGTCGGGAGCATCTTCGGAGGCGGGCGCCCTACTTTCAAAGATTTTTAAAATCGGCACGAAAAGCGGGTAAATTTTCTCGGCGTGCACAATTAGGTAGGACGACAAGGCTATGCTCAAAAATCCCAAAATTGTAATTACACTCACGACCTCGCCGGAAACGTGCCCCACCTTTAAACCCAGGAGGGCAAATATCATGGAGAATTCGCTGATCTGGGCCAGGCTCACTCCTGTTAAAAAGGCTGTTTTTTTGGAATAGCCGAAAACCTCGACCAAAATTCCAAGGATTAGAGGTTTTCCGAACAGAACAAAACCCGCCAAAATTGAAAGGGGCACAAACATTCCCGATAAGGTATCGAAGGAAATTTGGTACCCCAGGGAGATGAAAAACATAACGATGAAAAAATCGCGGAGAGGTTTCAGACGCGAACTTATTTCTGAGCTGTACGGCAATATAGACAAAGAGACTCCTGCAATTAGCGCACCGATTTCAACCGAAAACCCAAGTATTCCGAATAAGGTAGCCAATCCGAATCCCCAGGCAAGCGAAAAAATGAAGAGGTATTCCTGGGAGCGCGCAAAAAAGGCACCCAACGCAGGCATCGCATAGTAGCTCACAAGTGAAATTACCAGAATTACAGCGAGGCCTTTAACTATGAGGAGTAAAAAAGAGGAGAGCCCTTCGTTGCCTCCGGCTATTCCCGAAACCGCGATTAAGGCTACGGCTGCAAGAATGTCCTGGAGAAGTAAAATTCCTATGGTTAGACGGCCGTACAATTTTTCGAGATCTTTTTTATCCGAGAGAAATTTTAAAACGACAATCGTGCTACTAAAAGACAGCGCTATTCCGATATATAAACTGTCCAGTACCGGAAAATTTAGAAGACGGGACAAAAGAAATCCGAAAAATGCGGTGAACAAAACTTGAAGAAAACCTATTAAAAAAGAGGTTGTCCCAAAGCTTTTGAGTTCTTTCGGGTTAAGATTCAGACCGACGATAAAAAGCAAAATTGCGATTCCCATCTGGGAAAAAACCGACATAGACTCATTCGAGCTCAATAAACCAAGAACGTGCGGACCGAGGATTATACCTGTAAGAACGTACCCGATAACGATAGGCTGCCTGAGAATACGCATTACACCTGCGAGGGCAGCCGCAACAACAATGATCACACTAAGTTCGGTGAACAGGTTCATGTATTTATTAGTTTAAGGCAATTGGGGTGGTTTGGGAATAAACAACAGATACCTTATGGTACCTTTTTGATAAAAATTTTAGGTAAGAATAGTCTTTGTATCTACTACAGATCTCTTTGCAAGTACCCTTCGTATGAGATAAATCCTCCGTCCAGTATGGTGGCTCGGGATTTTATTAACTCCGTCAGGAACCGCTCGTCATTATAGACTGAGTCTCTGTGCCCTCCGACGTAAAGTACTTTTACTTCCGCAGTTAAATTATATCTATAGTAAACTATGCGCGCGCCTTCCCTTCTGCTTAAATTTAAATGCGGTAAATTAATATATGCGTGCCAAATCCTATTAGAACTATCGCCATCAAATCCTCGCATAGGGTGTTCTCCAGGAAGCTGATTATCCTCATTAAGAAGCCTTAGAATCCTCCTAAATTCGATTTCTAAACCTGGGTAAATTCTCTTACGGGAACACCTGACCAAATCTTTTTCGAGAACATCATTATTAATCAGCATCCTCGACATCCATCTCCCCGAATGTATTCCTATAAAGGGCGAGATGATAGGGAATCTCTTCATTGAGTTCCACCATTTTGTACGGCGGTTCGGATTGCGCTTTTAGTTCAAGCTCTTTTGCAGTAGACAATTTGTATTCGTTCGTAATAGTCTCGATTAATTCAAGTTCTATAGGAGTAAAAACACTTAGGTCTGGGGAAACTTTAGCAACAATAGTAGAGGGTGTAAACTCGGCATGTTGCTCACCCACCTCCAACATATTTTTAGACACCATGTCATCCAATATATCGTAAAATCTGACGGGCATAGGTCCGTATAAGTATTTTTTGTACTTTTCCCCTGAGATAGGCTTCTGCAAAAGTTCGTAGGCAGTAAAATCTACAAAATACATCAACTTTGCTAACTTCTTCTTACCTAAATGGAGGGGTATGTTACTAGCAAAGTACAATATTAATGATTCTAGTTTTGACTGGGCAGCGCCCTTTTTAACACTCATTTATGCATTCCTAACAAAATATTATACTCATATGCTTATATATACAAATGGTAGGACTGTTCGCTTATTTCGTAAATATTACTAACGACCAATCTGCGACCGTCTACCACATGGCGCACCCGGAGGGACTCGGCCACGCGTTCTCGCCTGCTGGCAATCCGCTCGGCCCCGGCTCGGCGCCGTCGCGCCTGCGCCATTCTCGTCCCATTAGTACCATGTGACCGTTGGCCATCTTCGATGACCACCGTCCACATGGCGCACCCGGAGGGACTCGAACCCCCGACTTCAGCGTCCGCAACGCTGCGTTCTATCCTCTGAACTACGGGTGCCTATTTACAGGGTGATTATATATTAAATTTGCTTTTTACGTTCTCGAAAAGCTTATCGAGAAAGGACATCGGTTCAACCGAAAGATAAGGTATGTGCTTATCCAACGACTCCTGTATCTTAACCTTGTCGCCGGGGTTAAAGCTAAAAAACAAACGCCCTGGAAGGTAGGTATAGGTGTCGACGATCATAATTTCCGCCCCGGCGATTTGTTTAAAGAAAAATTGCCTGAGGTCATGCCAATAATACATAGAGTCACCGTACTTTATTCCGTGGCTCGACGCTTCTACATGAACAGAGTGCTCGGGTAACCTGTTAAGCGACACCAGGAAAAAAATCAAACTCGCCACAACAAATATCAACCCGAACTCCTTCATCACCACGAGCAAAAGTGTGATAACAACAGCGATAATGATAAAGGTCCTTGAGAATCTTTTATTCATCTCTTTGACCTCGGCCTTAACCACTGATTCCCATTCAACGTATATTTCTTTCGGTGCGAGAGTCTGAGGGTCAAAGCCATCAGATCGTTTATTGTCTGACGGTTTTTGGTTGGTCAAACCAACAAGGTTCAATATCTTTGAGTATGGTATTTGCATAGTCCAATAATAGTTTTTTTACCGATAGAACGCAATAAATGCGAAACATACTTAGAGTTTTCCGCTCCGGAATTATTTCGTAATGTGCTTAAATATCCTCTTCCCCGCAAGACCATCACCGAAGGGGTTTTTCCAATGTCGTTTCTGCAACAAAGAGT
>MEWJ01000035.1:14764-15148 GCA_001773385.1 candidate division WWE3 bacterium RIFOXYD1_FULL_43_17
GGTATTATCCCTGATAGTTACACAGGGAATACCTAATATACAAGCCTCTTCCTGCACTCCTCCGGAATCGGTCAGAATTACTTTTGCCGATTGCTCCAGCGTCAGCATTTCCAAAAACCCAACGGGCTCAATCAGCTTAAAGGTGCTCGGGTCAAGATTAATATTAAATGTTTCCAAGTTTTTCATGGTCCGCGGGTGTACGGGAAAATAAACCGTTAGGTTGTTTTCGACGGCTGCGGAATGAACTGCTTCAAGAATACGGTAAAGTGTTCCGCGGTCATCTACGTTTGACGGACGGTGAAGCGTTAAGAGAGCGAAACGTTCGCTTTTGTATTTATCGGCTAGACGACCTTTTCTCAGTATTTTTTTACCCCTATACACGGC
>MEWJ01000035.1:15186-15377 GCA_001773385.1 candidate division WWE3 bacterium RIFOXYD1_FULL_43_17
CCGATATTCCTTCGCCCCGGGCTATGTTTGCCTGTTTTTCCGTGGGACAAAACAATGCATCCGAGATGTGGTCGGCCACGATCCTGTTTATCTCCTCGGGCATGGTGCGGTCGTAGCTTCGCAGTCCCGATTCAACGTGGCCTATCCTTACATTTAATTTCGAGGAGGCCAACGCCCCTGACAAAACCGTA
>MEWJ01000036.1 GCA_001773385.1 candidate division WWE3 bacterium RIFOXYD1_FULL_43_17
AAATCCGGTCACAAAAAGACTGCACCCGGAATTCAATCAATTAGGTACAGCTACCGGAAGGTTTTCTTGTAATAATCCAAACCTTCAGCAGATTCCAAGAAATTCCGAGGAGGCTCCTTTTAGAACGTGTTTTAATCCTGAAGCCGGTCATAAGTTAGTTACCGCAGATTACTCTTCGTTCGAAATGCGTATTCTCGCGGAACTTTCGGGTGATGCAAAAATGATAAAAGCTTTAAACGATGGACTGGATATTCACTCATACACCGCATCCCTAATGTTCAACGTTCCTTACAGTGATGATTTTAAAAAGAAGTATCCAAGCTATAGACAAATTGCCAAACCTATAGGTTTCGGATTGATGTACGGAATGGGATCTATGGGGCTTGCCGCCAGAATAGAAAACGAAACTGGAACCCCTGTATCAAGGGAGCAGGGCGAAGACTATATGAACAGATACTTCGCAAGTTATCCGAGCGTTAAGGACTACCTAAATAAAACGGCGAAAAAAGCTGTGAGGGACGGTTTTAGTACAACTCCTCTCGGAAGGAAGCGCTGGTATGATAAGCCTTTAAAAGACGACCCTGATTTCAGGAAAAAAGAATCGCGGATTGAGCGGGAAGCCAAAAATCACCCGATTCAGGGCACGAACGCTGATGCGGTTAAGTACGCTTTGATATTTTTAAACGACAGAATGAAAAAAGAGGGCATACACGGCGGTTTAACACTGACGGTTCACGACGAAATAGTTTCTGAGATTAGGGATGATGAGGCAGAATACTGGGCAAAAGTGCAGTCGGAAGAGATGGTGAGAGCTGCCCAGCTTTTTATAAAAAAAGTGAAGATTCAAAGTGATCCGTTTGTAGGTGATGTTTGGGAACACTAATCCAGAAAACTCTTGCACTCTAAAGCGCCGAGTGCTAATATCTTACTCATGGTTTTATGCCACCGATGCGGACAGCGTCCTGCCAAATATCCTATTAATCAGATCGTAGACGGCAAACAAGTCTACATGGCCCTCTGCGAAGTATGCTATGAGGAAGTTGTAAAAGAGACGTCTCAATCCGCTTCAAAACTAGATAAATACGGACGAGATTTAACCCAATTAGCCAGGGAAGGTAAACTTGATCCTGTCATCGGGAGAAAAAACGAGATTGAACGCGTCATCCACATCCTTTCAAGAAGAACAAAAAATAATCCTGTGCTTATCGGAGACCCCGGCGTAGGAAAAACAGCTATAGTTGAAGGTTTAGCCCAGAAAATCGTTAACGGGCAGGTCCCGGAGCCTTTAAGGGGTAAACGTGTGTTTATGTTGGATTTAGCTTCTATAATTGCCGGTACTTCACACAGAGGGATGTTCGAGGGCAGACTAAAAGACATAATAACCGAGGTGATTTCGGCCAGCGGTCAGATAATCCTTTTCGTAGACGAGCTCCATACCGTTATCGGAGCCGGCAGTGCAGAAGGATCGATGGATGCCGCAAATATACTTAAACCGGCCCTTGCAAGAGGTGAATTACAGATGGTCGGCGCTACAACAATTGATGAGTATAGAAAATATGTTGAAAGGGACGCCGCACTTGAGCGCCGTTTCCAGCCTATTATGGTGAATGAACCAACTGCCGAAGATACGGTTGAAATTCTAAGAGGATTAAGAGAACGCTACGAATCTCATCACAATGTAAAAATAACTGACGAGGCTATTGTCGCCGCTGTTAAAATGAGCGACCGTTATGTTTCGGATAGGTTCTTACCTGACAAAGCAATAGATTTGATTGACGAGGCCTGTGCAATGGTCCGTTTGTCCCAAGTAAAAGAACCGGAAAACCTAAGAACCGTCGAAGAAGAAATTTCAAAATTAAAAGCCGACGCAAGAAAAAATAAACTTACGGACGAAGAAAA
>MEWJ01000037.1:0-645 GCA_001773385.1 candidate division WWE3 bacterium RIFOXYD1_FULL_43_17
TGCAAGCTGGCTAGGGTTTCTTTGAACGTAGCAATCACAGGTTTCATTGTAGCAGAAAGCCCAGCTTGGAATCCAGTTGGTTTTTAGGGAAAATATCTGTAGGAAGAATTTCAACTATTTTTATTTTAAGTCTTTTGGTTAACTCCTTTTTTTCTTCATATAGTTCATCGTAACGTTTAAGCTGACCCCGCAGTCCCGGAAATCCGATCCAATGCTTGTCTTCGACTAAAAAGTCGGTTTTGAATTTAGTCTGGCCGGGATAACATACACCATGTTCATGAGAAAGATGATGCACTGTTAACCAATTGTCGATTATTTTCTCTGATAAAGAATCGCAAATATGGCCATCTCGGGCAAGATATTTGTGAGTAAATCTCTCTAAGTTGGGGATAAATCCAGCTTCTTGAATAGCCTTGTTCCAGCTGCCAAAAATCCGACGATACGCTTGCCAATTGGAATAGAATTCTTTTTTAATGGGGATTCTTTTGTGTAGTTTATGGAACCTCTTAATTTTGTTTAATAAATCTTCTCTCGAATATTTAGGTTGTGTCTTAGGAACACATATGAGTGAGCAATACTTTCTGTGTTCAAAGAATTTTTTCTGGCAGTTAGGACAAATCCTAACTTTTCTTGGTCTTGAAAGAT
>MEWJ01000037.1:697-1377 GCA_001773385.1 candidate division WWE3 bacterium RIFOXYD1_FULL_43_17
GCCAACTCTCTGGTCTGACTCGCGTCCGAGCGATCACCCAAGACGACGGCCATCTCTTCTGCCGAGTATCACAAATCAAAGAGGAAGTCAAAACTATTACTGACATCATTAAAACTTTCTACACCACCATTGGCCTAATGGAAGATTATTGGGTTAGCCTGTCCGTTCGTGGTGATGACCAGAGTAAATATCTTGGCACCGACGAAGCTTGGGTCACTGCCGAAACAGCCCTCGAAGAAGTAGCCGAGTCTAATGATTTGCCCTACAAACGGATCGAGGGTGAAGCCGCTTTCTATGGCCCCAAGCTCGATTTTATGTTCAAAGATGCCATTGGCCGACAATGGCAACTAGCGACCATCCAATGCGATTTCAATTTACCGGAAAGATTTGATTTGTCTTTTATCAATGAAGCTGGTGAAAAAGAGCGCCCGGTCGTGATTCATCGGGCCATCTCCGGCTCACTGGAACGCTTTATGGGGATTATGATCGAACACTATGCTGGGGCCTTCCCCACTTGGTTAGCGCCAGTCCAGGTCAAAGTTTTACCGATTACTGAAAAACAAATGGTCTATGCCGAGGAAGTAACGGCACAATTAAAAGCCAGCGGAATCAGAGTGACGTTAGATGAAGACAACGAGACGCTAGGCAAAAAAATTCGCAACGCCAAAATGCAAAAAATC
>MEWJ01000038.1 GCA_001773385.1 candidate division WWE3 bacterium RIFOXYD1_FULL_43_17
TACGCCCCCTCAAAAACTACAACATTATACACAACTGCTTAGTATATTGGAATAATCGGGCGGTTACAATAAATTATTATTTCAACTTGGCCAATATGTCGCTTGCTGTGCTTTCCACGCTGTTTCCTGCCGATACGTAAGCAGAATCCTCGGCGGTAGCATCGCCTTCCAAACTGTCGGTCACGAATAATCTTTTTTTACCTAAAACAGCGGATAGAGCTTTTTCCACTTCCAGACCTTTGCTTGGCACAGGGCTGGTTATATAAGCAACGAAAGCATCGCTCTTTAACATATTACCGATAATTGCGGGAAAGGTTTTCCACAGCGGCAGAGAACCTTGCCAATTCTGGATATCGCGGCCAAGAATAAATGTTTGGTGTCCGGCTTTTTCTAAAAACGATGAGAATTCCAGCAGTTTTTGTATGAGAGCTTGTTTGTCTGCGACGTTTGTGTATTTGTAGCCTATGTAAATGCGCATGTTTTACAATACTAGCATCTTTTGATGCGGGTTTCCTGTCAGGAGCTTAAGCTTCCGTAATAAAGCCGACTATCCTCTCAAAATAAACTTCTTCCTGCTTTCCTGTTTCCATATCCTTAACTGTGATGACCTTATTTTTAATTTCGTTCTCACCCAATATTGCCGCAAATCTTATTCCTTTTTTGCTGACAATACTTAGTTTCTTTTTAAGACCGTCTCCTGCGAGTAAAACTTCGGAAGCAATATTGTTATTTCTTAAGTTTTCCACGAAACCGTAAGCAATTTCAAAGTAATCGCCTAACGGAAGAACGGCAACCCGTGATGTAGAAACTTTGGCATTTTTGATCAAACCATTTTCACTAAGCTGGTCGAACAGCCGTGTCAGGCCGATGGAAACTCCGACCCCGGGTAGTTTTTGATCCGTAAAATATTCTGCGAGGTTGTCGTAGCGACCTCCACCGCAGACAGAACCGAATTCGGGATATTCTTTAAGGACAGTTTCAAAAACGGTGCCGGTATAGTAGTCCAGTCCGCGTGCTATAGATAAGTCAATTTTCCAGCACGGTGCGGGAATGTTCATATAGCCTAAGTATTTAATAAGTTCTTCCATTTCATTAAGCCCTGTTTGGAAAGTTTCATTTTTTATATTGTAGGACGCCAGGACTTTTAGAATTTTTTCCGGAGTGCCGTCTGTGTTCAGGTAACCCATTAATTTATCTACTTGTGCGGAAGTACAACCTAGGGCGTCCAACTCTTTTCTTACACTTTCTTCGCCGGTTTTATCCTTTTTGTCGATTTCTCTTAGAATTTTGCCTAATTTTTCGGATAGTCCCAGCTCTTCTATAAACCCTGCCAATAATTTCCTATTATTAATTTTAATTAGGAAACCACCGATGTTAAGGCGTTCAAATGTTGTGTAGGCGGTTGAAAGAATTTCGGCATCATAAGCGATACTCAAATTGTCCCTATCAACTATATCTATGTCGCACTGGTAAAATTCGCGGAACCTTCCTTTTTGAGGTCTTTCTCCGCGGAACACTTTTCCTATTTGATATCTTTTGAAAGGAAAGCTTAACTCGTTCATGCGTTGACTGACGTATCGGGCAAAGGGAACAGTCAGGTCAAATCTTAAAGCCAGTTCGTTGTCGCCTTTTTTAAAGGAGTAAGTTTGTCTTTCGGTCTCTTCCCCGCCTTTTGCCATAAGAATCTCGGCTTTTTCAATCACAGGGGTATCTAACGGTACGAAACCGCACAGTTCAAAGCTTTCCCTTATGGAGTCGAGCATCTTGTTGAAGGCAAGCTGATCGTTTGGCAGAAGCTCCATAAAGCCGGGCAATATTGAAGGTGCTATTTTGCCTTTATTAGACATACTGTGTTTATTCTACAGCAGTATTATTTAGGGATAAAGTCGGAGTTGTTTGAGAGTTTTTTGAAAAAGAAAGGGTGTGCGGAAAATATCAACACACCCTTTTTTGGCCGACAGCCTTGTAAAAACATATTAGAGGCTGTAGGCGGTCAATACATCGATTACCGGTGCAATCGGACGGCTGAGCCAAACTATGGCGGAATTTAAGCCGAGTATAACAACCACCATAAAGAGGATCAGGAAAAAATATAACTGAGGCGACCTGAATTTACTCCAAGTAGGTCTTTTTTCCATTAACCCGGCCAGCCCCATAGCAGTTCCAATTGATGCGACGCCAAAAATAATTAATATTTTGTCGACGGTGGCTAGTCTTTGGGTGGCAAGAGACACTAGGAAGCTTACAACAGTGAATATTGTGGAAACCTCCATCGCTAACCTTATCGCGTTGAATCTTTTGAACGTCAAGTACCATCTGTGGTGCACACCGGTTTCAATTTGAAATCTCACCAAATTGAACACGACTACAGCGATTGAAACGCCGACGAATACCTGAGCAGTCGTTTGTACTATAAGCAGAACAAGAGATTGAAGTACAGATTCTAACATCATGGCTTTCCCTCCTCCTCCTCTGAAAAGAAACATAGTGTGCTCAAAATTGAGCCGTACCCGAGTTCTTGCTTATTTCCCTCTCTTTTATTGAATCAACAGATTTGTTTGATTGGTCGCATTTTATGGGAAAGTTATGAAAATTGCAATTCGAACCGGTGTGCTAACTTATTAGATTTTTGGCAGGAGAAACGATAAAATACTTGCAAAAAAATTATAGATAGTTCAGGATTTATATATGTATTCGACATTTTCAAACATTCAGGAATCGTTTAAGTTGGCGTGGAAGCACAAGATGCTTTGGATTTTGGCTTTGGTTTTGATGGGAGGAGCTAACTTTAATTCTTACTCAAACTTAAGTAACGTTGCTAATAAATCTTCAGATAGTATAGAAACACCGCAGCTGGACAAAATACCGTTCGACAAAATGACGCCGCTAGAAGGAAAATATAATTTGGAATCGGACGGACAAGGCAATTTTGAATTAAAAAATGATGATGCTTTATCCCCGGACGTTGTAATCCCAAGTGTACCGGTAAACAGTGTATTGGGAATGGCTCAGGCGAGCCCCAATTTTAATATTGCGGGCTTTATTGGTTCTTTGGTTATCATTGCGCCTATTGTTCTGGCAGTGATTTTTTTCTGGGCGGCAATTGGATTTTTAACTAGTGTTTGGGTGAAAGGTGCATTGTACTCAGGACTCTTGAAAGCGTGTAATTCAGAGGCATACGATTTTAAAGACTTAGGTAGCGAAGGTAAGAGTAACTGGAAAAGGTACCTAAAATTAGCCCTCTATTTTTTCTTTAAAAGACTGTTGTCGGTTATTCCTATTACCGTTGTCTCTGTAGTTCTTGCGGCGGTAAATGGCTCTACTACGGCATCTGCAGGGTTGAACGCGGTGTTCGGAATTCTTATGTTTTTAACAATTTTGTGGGCGCTTATTTATAATATCCGCTTGTACTTTGTCGAACAGTTTTCATTAAGAAGTATTATTGCCGATAATGTTCCTACAAAAGCAACGTTTAAACTCGGATGGAAGTATTACAAAACAAGGCCCGGAAAAAGCATAAAGCTTGCTTTGGCGCTGCTGCTTGTTTTGCCGGTTTTTATGCTCATACTTTTTTTACCGACCGGCTTGTTAGCAGGTATTGTTGCCTTTCTTGTTAAACAGGAGGCTTCGTTCCTGATAATCGGGTTAGTTGGTTTTTTTGCAGCAATTACAGGAGGCGTGAGTATGGTTGTAGCCACACCCTTTATTTGCAACGTTACTAACTTTTCGTGGACACGTCTATTCTTATTCGCCAGAGAATCTTTTGATACAAAACCCGCTCAGGATCCCGTAGAATTTATGTACAAACCGGAGGCAGCAAATGGACAAATCTAAAACAGCAGGATTTTTTAGAAGATATTTCGCGCAGGTATTGGACACGTTTATAGGTATGTCCATTACTATCGTGCCTTTTTTCGTACTGACGTTTTCCGCGGTCACGGCCTACATTAAGTCACCTATGGAACTAAATCCTTTATCACTCGTGCCGCCGGTGGCTTTGTTGTTTCTCATGCCGATAGTTATCTTTTTCTATTCCTGGTATTTCACTCATAAATTTGGAGGGACAATTGGAAAACTGCTTTTCGGCCTGAGAATTGTTGACGGGAACGGTGCATACATTGACAAGGCAACCGCTTTCTGGAGGATGACGGTCGGTTACACTATTTCGTCTACTTTTTTGGGTCTCGGTTACTTTTGGGCTTTTAGGAAAAAAGAGGATTTGACCTGGCACGACAGGTTTTTGGGAACAAAAGTACTGACAGTCGGAAAACCAATCTGGGGCATTGTAGCCTTGGTTCTGCTTAAAATATTGTTTATCGTGTTATTGGTCTACTTTGTGACCGGAGTCTTGCCACAATTCCTGAGCATTCCCTCGGTAGTTCCGGCACCGGAGCTGGGTTACACGCAGCCCGCCCTTTAGACCCCAAAACACAAACCGCCCCTTTATTGACAAAAAATTTCTGAGGTGTTAAATAAACACAATTATAGGATATGAGCCAACATATTATTGACCCATAGTTTATAAGTGGAATGAGAGGGAACTGCAGTTAAGGAAATAATGCTTATAACATCGGCGCTGAGCCAAGCCATTCGGTAACCGAAACAATACACGGTAAACAAAAAATTCAATTTTTAGAGGAGAAAGTACCAATTTAATATGTTAGTTATAGGTCTATTCATTACGGCCGTGTTGGTTGTAACTGAAAGCACTTTGAAAACACAACAAGAAAGAGATACGTGTTCCTCTGGGCGGCACTTTTGGGGGTTTTACAAATAGAACTTCCGGAGGTGCCTGCTCAATAAGGAGCACACAAATAAATAAGGAAAGGAGAAATACATTGGAGGAAGAAAACTCTTTGCAAGGTAAGTCAGCGCAACCAATCCATAAAAAACGGAGGATAAAATGTCAACGTTTGTAGGAAACATTATCTTCATTGCCACCTTCGCGTTCTCTGCGGCTCTGGTGGTTTTCGGTCTGCTGATGGTGACAGGCGTGTTACGCGGTCACGAAACGGCAGGTAAGGTGTTGACAACAATCGGAGGAGTTCTACTGGCAGGTGCAATAGTAATTTGGGCCTCGCAGGACTTCTCGGGCAACAAGATGTTGATCACCACCGTCGGCAATTGGATCGAGACGATCCTCACTGAACCGCTGGGTCAGTAAAATGACCGCCAAGCGTGCAGGAACTTTGCTCATCGCACTGGTGAGCAGCCTGCTGCTAACCGGATGCGACGTGCCCACCAATTTGGAAGGTCTTTTTGACTGGAGGGACAAGTTTTTCCTCCATATTGAGACTTCTACGGTGGAGCAGCTGTTGGGGCCATTGTTAGGTCTTCTAACAGCTATGGCTACTGTTATCGCGCTTTGGGGAGTAATAACAAACATGCGGAACAGGAAGTCACCTTGGGGAGGCACTTATCTAACAGGGTTGGTGCTTCTCGTAACGGCAGGATTGATACTCAAGTACATTCCAATAGCTACAAGCTTCGGAATTAGTATCCTTCCTCAGGACTTAACTTTGGATAAAGTTTTTGGTGCGTTGCGCTGGGAACTGTCATCCAACCCTATCGAATTAGCCACGGTGGCTTGGGGCATCTCATTCACTTTAGTTCTCCCGTTGATTAGTGCGTTCTGGGAAATAGTTATGCTGGTCGCTGCTGTTATTGCGATAGCAATGTCTATTACCGGGCAAACGATTAAGGGAGTGATTTTCGCTGTAGTACAGATTCTTGGATGGGGCCTGTTCCTTGTGATGTACAACACACTTGTTTCATTAATCGGAACATATTACCCAACCTGGAATTTGTCTTCGGTTGCCGTTTTGACCAGCGTATTCTATATGGGGGCGACCTTGTTTTTGTTGCTCGCCTGCTATGTAGGTCTGCCTTGGTTAGCGGCTTCTCTGGCACCTTCCCGTTCAGCTGAGGAAGTTAAAGAAAGGGAAGAAAAACGGAGATTTAATATAGATCTGAACGATATATTGAACTCTCCTATCCCTATTCCCATTCCTTACGAACGGCATGAGGAAAGCGAAGTTGATGACGGTGAAGATGGTGACGAAATGCCCCCTTATTACACTTGGGGTCCCTATAATCCGGAATCTCCTCAGAATCCCGGAAGTCCAGAAAGTCCGATACCGGTTATATATTTGCCGGGCGGTATTTCAGAAGAATACGTTGAGCGGGGTTCTGCACCGGATGTAATTGAGTTAGGAGGCGGAGGTAGCGAAGGCAAAGAATATGATTACGTGCCGCTTGTAGAAAATGACACAAAAACATATACGAAGCCCATACAAAGTGAACAACCTCCCACCCAGCCGGTCAGGAATCCAAGCAAGGTAAATGAGGAAGACCTGTTGCCCGATTCAACAAAAAATCCCAGTTCCACCAGTGAGAAGCGCCGCGCCGAAACTATAAGTAAGGCAGCGGAAATTCTTACAGTGGCGGGAACAGTAACTGGTCAACCAAAATTGGTACTTGGAGGAAAGGCAGTAAAGTTTGCAGGCCGCATAGCTGAAGAACTTTCTGCTCCCGATGCCGATCCCAGGGATGTATTTTCAAGGCAAGTAAAGGCCATCGCCGATAAAGCCGCGGAATCACTTTTTCCCGGAATTTCCGACGAAGATTTACTGCCTGATACAGGGAAGAAGGGAGGTGAGTATTGAACAAATTGCCCAGAATTGATGGTGTTAGTGAGTGGAAATATCGCCTTTTTGATAATTCCGCCCAGTTTAAATTTTGGGGTTTGTCCTTCAAACCCATATGGGGCGTAGTACTGATTCTGCTGATGTTTTTAGCGGTTCTGTACACAATTGTTCCGTCTTTCGTAACCGGCGCTCTGGCTTTAACAGCTGCCTTTTTGGTGTTTAATATCGCTAAGAAAATTTGGCGGAATCACAAATACCACGAAGAGTATGTTAAGCCTACGCGGAAGAATGAAGAACACATTGTAGAAACTACACTCGCAGACCGTCCGTACTACAAAAAGTAACCAAACCGAGAGGATAGGGAAAACCCCCGTCTCTATCCTCTCACCCTTTTAAGCAATACCACAACTTAGAAGGGGAAAAATTCTCTTTCTTGTTGTGGCTCTTTTTAAACAGCTGTTAAAACGGCTGCTTGAAAAGGGAAGAGAGTAAGTCAGATTTTTCTGCAGTTTGCAGAAAAGCACTTTGACAAACACAACATGAAAGTTTTATAAGGACAATTTAAGGTTTGTGTCAAAGCGCGGGTACCGGTAAGAGATTGAACGGAAATCTCTTTCTGGTGCTCACGCCAAATAAGGGCATGAAACCTAATCAGATAACCACCTAGACACGAAAGGAGAACCCATGGTTTTTAAGAAACGACCCAAACCTCCGGCGAAAGAGCAATTGCTCCTGCCGGCCAGTACACGCAAGGACCACGAAGCACTTGAGCAGGAAAAACTTACGGCTCAGGCACTTCTGGGAATCAAGGTACGCCCCGGGGAACACTCGGCGGCTACCGTCATTAGTTACACTAGGGATACGGTCAAAAGGGCAGTTGCGTATCACAGATCATCAAATTTTTACGATGACTCGTTGTTGAACTTACGCCGCGCATTTGATCATACCAACGATTTTACGTTCCTCGTAAGAGCGGTTCGGGAGAGCCCTCAGTCTTATATAAAGCATCTGGAGATGGAAAAATCCGTATCAAACGAGCACCGCACCTTATTCCTCGAAGAAATTCAGGAATGGGCTTTGCCTCGTAAGTTACGGCAACTATCCGGACACGACATGCTTATATGGGGACCTGAAGAGCAGATAGCTCCCGTCGCACATGAAGAAACAGCAGCTCTTCATGGGAAGGTAATCGGATACCGTCAGCTTGGGCCTGTTTTAAGGTCAGTAATTGACGGAGCACCGATGGATATGTCCGAGACTCCGGAAGATCCTTTTTCAGGATCAATGGACCCCGTGTGGTATGCCGCTCCGCTCAACATCGTTTGGCACGAACGTTACTACGAGCTCCCGCACGCAAACAAAGCTTTTGCATTTTTTTCAGGTGTTTTTA
>MEWJ01000039.1 GCA_001773385.1 candidate division WWE3 bacterium RIFOXYD1_FULL_43_17
AGACGTTTTGTACGAAAAAAAGCTGATAAACTCGGATCAGCTAGCTGCTATCAAATTCGAAAATGTTAATACAGGTAAAAGTATTGAGCAGGTTGTAAAAGACCGTGGCTACGTTAAGGCTGAGGATTTTGCCGAGGCTTTAGGTGCGGTTTACAACGTTCCTTTTATTACACTTACCGCCGAGCAGGTAGATCCAAGCTTAATGGATCTTGTTCCTCTTAACGTAGCTAAAAAATACAGATTCGTTCCATTTGAACTAAAAGAAAATAAACTTTCCCTGGCGATGATCGACCCTCTCGATCTTCAAACCATCGACTTTATAGAACGAAAGACCGGGTACAAAGTTGTTCCTTATATAACGACCGAAAAAACAATTGAGAAAGTTCTCGAAGAGCAAAAAGGAAAAGAGTTAGGCGAAGAAATTACGGCTGCTTTGCAGGAAATTACCGAAACCACTTTAAAAATTGAAGAGAGCGGCGGCGAGATAACGGACGCGACTTTACGCGACGCTCCTATCGCAAGAATCGTTTCAATGATACTCGAAACTGCCGTTAAGATCGGAGCCTCGGATGTACATATAGAACCCGGAGAAGACGGCTCCCGCTTAAGATACAGGGTCGACGGTATTTTGGAAGAGAAAAGAAAACTTCCTAAGGAAATGCACGATTCGGTAATAGCGAGAATAAAAATTCTTGCTTCAATGAAGATCGACGAAAAAAGAGTTCCGCAGGACGGACGTTTTAAAGTTCAAGTCGGAAAAAGCGAAACTGATTTGAGAATCTCTACCCTGCCCACCATCTACGGGGAAAAAGTGGTTATCAGGTTGCTAAAAGAAGAAGGTACTGTTTTCTCATTCCGCGATCTTGGTATGCGCGGTTCTACATTAAAAAGATTTGAAGAAGCTTCTTTGAAACCAAACGGAATGCTTTTGGTAACAGGTCCTACAGGTTCAGGAAAGACCGTTACTTTGGCTTCTGCTTTGAGTAAATTAAATACTGTCCGCGTCAACATTGTTACTCTTGAAGACCCGGTAGAAATACGGGTGCCGGGTGTAAATCAGGTTCAGGTCAATCCTCAGGCAGGTTTGGATTTTGCCGACGGTTTGAGATCTTTCTTAAGACAGGACCCCAACATCATCATGGTCGGTGAGATACGCGACGGTGACACGGCTGAGCTCGCGGTTCACGCAGCTCTGACAGGCCACTTGGTTTTGTCTACTCTGCACACAAACTCAGCAGCAGGCGCCCTCCCCAGACTACTGGATATGGGAGTCGAAAATTTCTTACTCGCTTCGACTGTTAACGCGATACTGGCGCAAAGACTTGTCAGAAAAATCTGCGTGGATTGTAAAGAAGAGTACGAGCCTCCGGAAGAGGTCCAGGAAAGTGTGAAAAAAATTGTGGACGAGATCTCGGAAAACAAAGCTCTTCTTGCAAGAGATCCGGAAATATCAAAAATTATTAAAACCGTGAATGGAAAAGACAAGCTTACCTTGTGGCATGGAAAAGGCTGCCCTAAATGTGGAAACTCCGGTTACAGAGGACGACTGGGAATATACGAACTTCTATACATGACTGAAGAAATTTCACGTTTGATTCTCGAGAACGCACCGTCAAGCAAAATTCACGAGATGGCGGTAAAACTAGGTATGCTGACTCTTCTTCAGGATGGTTACCTCCGTATTGTCGAAGGCATCACAACTCTGGAAGAGGTTTTGAGAGTTGCTAAATAAAAAATATGAAACTTAACGCCACACAATTATTAGAGAGAGTCGTTTCAATTGGAGCATCGGACCTGCACGTTTCGGTAGGAAGTAAACCTTACGTTAGGATTAAAACAGTGCTTTCCATTCTGGAAGATTTTGATGTTATGACGGTTGATGATGTCGAATATTTCCTTTCTCAAATATTGGACACCCAGCAAAGAGAGGTTCTGGAAGTTAACAAGGAGCTGGATTTTTCTGTTGCTCTCGGTGGTAAAGCCAGATTTAGGGTCAACGCCTTTTTTCAGAAAGGATATCCTTCAGCTGCTTTGCGTCACATACCGATGTCGGTTCCTTCGCTGGAGTCTCTAAATCTTCCTCCATACTTAATGAACTTGTGTCAGATAAAGTCCGGTTTGATATTGGTCGTGGGCCCTACCGGACATGGTAAATCGACCACCATCGCCTCAATGATAGACAAAATAAATGAAGCCCGTGCCGAACACATACTGACGGTTGAAGATCCTATTGAGTACATTTTTGCAAATAAAAAATCGCTGGTTGAACAACGAGAAATGTTTTTGGATACGCATGACTGGGCTGTCGCACTTAAATCCATGCTCAGACAGGATCCTAACGTTATCCTCATCGGTGAAATGAGAGACGCGGAGACAACATCTTCCGCGCTGGAAATTGCTGAGACCGGGCATTTAGTTTTTGCCACACTTCACACCAACTCCGCCTCCCAAACGGTAGAAAGAATCGTTTCGTCTTTTCCTTCAGATAAACAAAATGAAATAAGAGTTCAGCTGTCACAAGTGCTGGAAGTTGTCATTTCGCAGAGATTAATACCCTCTCCCACTAAAGGCGTTGTTCCTGCGGTAGAAATAATGCTCGGCAACGATGCCGTGAGAAATTTAATACGCGAGGGAAAAGCTCACATGATAGACAACGTTATTAACACCAGCTCTCAAGTGGGGATGGTCAGCCTCGACAGATCTATAGCTTACCTTGTGAACAACGGTCTCGTAGAGTTTCAGGAGGGAATTAAGTACACACTCAGACCCGAAGACTTCAAACGTTTAATAGACTCCAAGATGGTGAAGTAAGTAATGGCAATATATACATACACAGCTAAAAATATGGCGGGAAAAACAGTCGGTGGAACTGTTGACGCACGCACAAAAGATCTGGCCGTATCTTTATTAAAAGGCCAGGGAATGTACGTCATCTCTATTCAGGAAAAGAAAGAAACTATTTTCGACACGTTTTTAAATTTCCGGGGAGTTTCTCAGGGCGACGTCGTGACGTTTACCAGACAATTTTCCACAATGATTTCTGCAGGCCTTCCAATTTCTCGTGCTCTCGAGGTATTAGCCGCGCAAGCTCAAAGTCAGAATTTTAAAAAAGTAATCTATGATATTTTGAGAAATGTCGAGGGAGGGGCCTCTCTTTCCACGGCACTTGGAAAATATCCGGAAGTATTTAATGTGACGTACCAGGCTCTTGTCAAAGCAGGGGAATCTTCAGGGAAAATGGATATCATTTTGAAAAGGCTTGCGGATAATATGGAAGCTCAGAGAGATCTTAACGCGAGGTTTAAAGGTGCCATGGTATACCCGGTTGTTGTTTTGCTGGCCATGGTCGGCGTGTTTGTAGTCCTTATGGTTTTTGTTGTTCCCAAACTTGCAGAAATGTACACAAGTATGGATGTTGAACTACCAATCGTGACAAGACTGATGATTTCTACATCGAACTTTATGGTGAACAACATAGTTTTGATGGGGATACTTACTGCGGGACTAGTACTCGCGATTAGGTATTACGCGAAAAGTGAAAAGGGAAAATATTATCTAGCAGAAGTGGCAATGCGACTTCCTGTGTTCGGAAGAATTAATAAAGATAAAGATTTCGCTCAGTTCAGCAAAACATTGGCGCTGCTTATCAATTCAGCGGTCCCGATTGTGGAGTCATTGGGAATAGTTTCTACAGTAATGTCCAGCCCGACTTTTAGAATGGCTGTTTTGGACGCCGGCAGGCAGGTTGAAAAAGGAACTTCTCTTTCCAGCTTTTTTAAATCTTCGGAGCACTTCCCTCCTCTTTTGTCTCAAATGGCAACTGTGGGTGAAGAGACAGGAAAAATGGACGAGGTATTGGACCGTGTCGCTACATATTACGAAGGTGAGGTAGACAACAAAGTGAAGGGATTGTCAGCTGCTCTCGAACCTATCATACTTATTATATTGGGTGTCATGGTCGGGTTCTTAATTATCTCGATAATCACACCTATTTATAAGATTACACAAGCAATTTAGAAATAAATTTATTGAGCAAGGAGGTGAAAAGATAAAATTATTATGAGAAAACAAAAAGGATTTACACTAGTCGAACTTTTGGTGGTTATTGCCATCGTTGGTATCTTAGCAGGTGCATTGTTGGTTGCTATTAATCCTCAGTCGATGATCCAGAAATCAAATGATGCAAAGAGACTGTCCGACATTGACTCATTGACGAAAGCAATTAACTTAGCCTTAACGGAAACAGAAATTACGTTAGGTGTAACCGGTGCTTGCGGGGACTGTACAAGCAACACTGGCAGTAGACTTCTCGACGGTACAGGTTGGGTGAAATACACTATCCCAGCAACCAAGACAGGCCTTTCCAAGTTCGTTCCTGTTTTGCCGATCGACCCAATCAATGACACAGTTAACGGAGTAACACACGTTTACACTTTCGGATCCTCAGCTACGGATTTCGAGGTTAACGTCGTATTACAGCACCCGGACAATGCATTGAAGATGAGTGCAGACGGCGGAAATAATGCCGCTGCGTACGAATCCGGTACAAGTCTTTTGATACTTCCTTAGTTGGTTGCCGGCAATCAGCGAGAAAGGCTCTCTTACGGGAGCCTTTTTTGTTGTACATCGGAGAAAAAAGTGCGAGAATTTTCTAATGGTGCTGAGCTACATCAATCTTTTTGTCATATTTATTTTCGGAACCGTATTAGGTTCTTTTTTAAATCTTGTTTCGGACCGTGTGGTAAAGGGCGGAAAAATTGTTGCCGATCATTCAAAATGTGATTCGTGCGGAAAAAAACTTAAAGCATTTAACCTTATCCCGGTAATTTCTTTTTTGTTGCAGAAAGGAAAATGTTCTTTTTGTAAGACCGGACTGTCTTGGTATTACCCTTTTTCTGAAATTTTATCGGGGTTATTATTGGTTCTTGCGGCGATACTTTCAAAATTTTCTTTTCTCGATACTTTTTTGTCCGACCGTTTGGTAGGATTTTTATTTTTAGTGGCCGTATTTTCGTTTTTTGAAATTCTTTTGCTCTCGGACCTTAAATACTTGTTGATACCGGATAAGATAGTTCTTCCGGCAATAATCTTTGTGGCACTCTTCCATATAACAACCACCGTTATTAATTTGTACGAGTACCGTGTTAGGTTGCAAAACGATGATTTCGGAAAATACCTTCTTAAAGTAGGTTTTTTTGAGGATCAGGTCGGGGCAGCTGCCCGCTCTCTTGGTTATAATTTTGGGTCCGCTATTGCGATAATGCTTTTCTTCTTTTTTATAGTTTGGGTAACACGCGGTAGAGGTATGGGCGGAGGGGATATAAGGTTGGGTCTGCTCGTCGGATTGGTGAACGGATTTCCCTATAACTTGCTTGCAGTGTTTCTAGGATTTTTTATAGGGGCAACTGTAAGTATAGCTCTGGTCCTTCTCCGCAGAAAAACATTGAAAAGTGTTGTACCGTTCGGTCCGTTTTTGATCCTGGGAAGTTTGATTTGCTTCGTCTGGGGTTCCGAAATATTAAACTGGTATCTCAACTTGTTTTAAGTTGACCCCGAACTTTTTAATTTTATTTTTCGGAAGTGTAATCCAGAAAGTACTTCCCATCCCCATACCTTCGGAGTCGGCTCCTACCATTCCACCCATCCCGTGAATGTAGAGCTTTACTATGTATAATCCTAACCCGGTACCGCCGGAATCGGTTGCAATAGTATAGCTGTTGTCGATTCTTCCGAATTTGTGGAAAAGCTTAGGAAGGTCTTTTTTGTCTATTCCTGCCCCGGTGTCCTTTACAGATATTCTGTAAAATTCTTCGTATTCGTCTATGGACACGACTATAGTTCCGTCCTTTGTAAACTTTACCGAGTTTTCGATTAGGTTGGTGAACACATCTCTCAATTTTTCGGGGTCGGCATCTACTAGAATTTCATCAGTCGGCGGAGCGAACTCCATTTTTAATCCCTTTTCCCCTATCCTGACTTCAAAATTTGATAACACGTCTTTGATTGTGTTGATGAGATTAATCTGAGTAATAGAGAAAGAAACTTTTTTTCTCTCAAACTTGGAAATATCCAGCATGTCATTAATTAGCGAAATCATTCTTTGTGTACCGACGAGAGCTTTATTAAGATATTCAAGCTGTTTCTGATTCAGTTTTCCTGCTTTTTGTTTTTCCAGCATCCACAGGTAACTTTTTACTATCGTCATTGGAGTTCTAAGTTCATGAGAAGCGACTGAAAGGAACTCGTCCTTTAAAGTATTTAGCACTTTCATATTTTCGTATGCTTTGTGAAGGTCTTCTTTTGCTCTTTTTAGGTTTGTGTACAGTTTTGAATTTTCTACTGCAACACCGGCGCTTTCGGAGAATTTTTTCAACATGTCTTTTTCGAATTCGGAAACATTATCCACTTCTTTGGCCAGACTAACTATAATGGCGCCGATAACCCGGTCGTGTGAAAAAAGCGGAGTTACGATGTGTGACCTGGTTCCGGTTATTTCCTGGATACTTTCTGCCTGCTGACGTGTCAGAGTAGGTTTAAAAACATCCCACATGTACGGACTTACTATTTGTTTCTTGGTCTCTATTGCCTGAACACACACATTATCTGCGTAACCGAAAGGGATGGTCAGCTCTCCGAAAAATTCTTCAAGTTGTGCCTGCTTGTCCACATCCCCCATTCCCTTGGAAAGAGAGATCTTTTTTAAAACATTACTCTTGTGGTCAATCAACGCCAGAATTCCCAGTTCATATCCCAACGCGTTCGGGATGATATCAGCTATTTTTTGTGTGAGTTCGTCGAATTCGGTCGTTACTAAAATTGTCTCTACCAGTTTATATGTGGCGTCGAGAGCACGATTCTTATCGATTAACTTGAATATTTCACTTTCCTTTATCTCTACGAGTCTATCGGGCATTATGTATATTAAACTAGAAAATTCGTTTGTTGACTATAGCAGGGTATGTTATAAATAACGTATGCCAGATAAAACAAAA
>MEWJ01000040.1 GCA_001773385.1 candidate division WWE3 bacterium RIFOXYD1_FULL_43_17
AGAAAAAGTATTGAAAAGGCGGCACCGTTGGCCAAAAAAATCTCGGGGCTGTTCGCGAAAAAGAAACAAACAACATCCAGGATCGACATTTCGGGAGTGAATAAAAAAGAAGGGATGAAACTGACTAAAAAGGTTGTATTCCTTTTACCTGTTTTGGGGTTGGTGTTGGTAGGAGCTTTGATCTGGCAGCTTGCGGGTAAAAAATCATCACCCGAAGTAACTGCACCGCAGGTTCAAAATGAAGTGCCCGTAGAAGCAACACCGCTTCAAGAGCAACCAGTCGATGTAGCCGAAATCACTAAGGACGACGGTCAATATAAAGTGTTGCGCGTAGCTCCGGAAGTTTTCTACGACATTAAGATCACCGACCAGGCCGCGGAACCTAAAGAAATAGTTTTGGCCGCCGGATATTTAATAGCGGTCGACCCGGTATCGGGAAAAATCTACAAATCGGGAACGGACACCGCGAAATTTGAGGCCGAAATGGCAAGTTACCCGGGAATTAAATCCCTGATAGACCTTAACGGCCGTGTCGGCTTCCTGCAAAATAGCAAGTTTCATTCTTTCTCCCCGTCCAACCCGGCAGACCTTACATCTTTTGATATGCCGGGCGTTGAGATTATAAATACATACTCCGAATATCTTTACGGGATTACCGCGGACAAGCTCAATAGATATGAAAAGGACGGAGTACAATATTCCGAAACTCTTTGGGGACAAAGTGCGGAATTTCAAAACGCCCGTTCACTCTCGGTCGCTTACAGCATTTACCTGCTCACTTCCAACGGCGAATTAACAAAGCACACAAGCGGAAATAAAAATACTTTCGAAATAAAAGGAGTGAATAAAGATTTTGCGGGGGCGACCAAAGTTATTACCGATATAGACTTTGATAATATTTATATTCTCGACCCGCCCAATCAAAGAGTTGTTGTATTGGACACCGAAGGTAATTTAGTTAAACAATACACACACGAACCCCAGGCATCGTGGGATTCTATAAAAGATATGACGGTAACCTCCGACGAAAGTACCATCTACCTTCTCAATGGCAGCAAAGTAATGACCATCGTTATGGAGGCTCAGAACTAACCTGCCTGCCTCAAAGACCTGTAGTATTTGGAGAATTAGTCGCACCTGCCTGTTTACTGCCCCCAATTAAGTCATTGACCTTATTGGGGAGAGTCAGTAGAATACCAGTTGCTTAAGTAGGATGATAACCAAAGAAAAGTATATTCTGGACAACCTACGGAAGACCCTCTGCTACAAATGCGGAACGAG
>MEWJ01000041.1 GCA_001773385.1 candidate division WWE3 bacterium RIFOXYD1_FULL_43_17
CCGGCTGCACTTCACCTGTTTGCCCTCTGCCAGGAATACTACAAATCCAACGGCAAAATCCAAACCGGCTCCGGGCTGCAAACGCCTATCATCCTAAAATTACTCTGGAAAAATGGTGAGTTCCAGATTACCGGATACGCCGTACCCGGACTGGGTGACAAATATGCCTCCGATACCAAAAGCATGTTTCCTAAAGCTTCCTCCGACACTATCCTATCTTCTGGCATCACTCCCATTGCCAAAGACCTCCAAAAACAAACCCTGGAATTGTCTCAGACTTTGGTATACTAACTCCTGATGAATTTGAAAGTCGCCCTTCTAGTTTTGGTTTTAGCTTTTGCAGCCTTTTTTGCTTTTTTGGTTTTTATGCCGCAAAATACCAACACTGATACTTATAACAGCGGCACAAATACGGATGTTACTTTAAGTAGCCCCACACCAACTGCTATTATTACCACCATGCCTACCCAAACTCCCCAAAGCCAATCCAAATTCGAAATTAAGCCTAACGTCACATATCAGGTGGTTCTTACCACAACGGCAGGAACCATCACAGTTGAACTGAATACTGACAAAACCCCCATCACCGCAGGCAATTTTCTCTCTCTGGCCAAAGCCGATTTTTACAATAACACCAAGTTTCACAGAATCATCAGTGGTTTTATGATCCAGGGCGGAGATCCTAAAGGCGACGGAACCGGCGGACCCGGTTATAAATTTGCCGATGAGCCCTTCGAAGGCGAATACACGGCCGGAACCATTGCTATGGCCAATGCAGGTCCCAACACCAACGGCAGTCAGTTTTTTATCATGCATAAAACCTATCCTTTACCCAAAAACTACGTCATTTTCGGAAAAGTAGTCAAAGGTATGGAAGTTGTGGATAAAATCGCTACCGCACCGGTATCTGCAAATCCTTATTCCGGAGAAAATTCTACTCCCGTAAATCCGGTCGTCGTCACTTCAGCGCAGATAGTCGAAACTCCAAAAAATTAATCCCGGTCACGAGTTCTCCCAAATTCTCTATGGTCTATTTTTCCACCTTCTTGTTATAGGCGGAGCTGGGTTTGGCAGCCGATATGG
>MEWJ01000042.1 GCA_001773385.1 candidate division WWE3 bacterium RIFOXYD1_FULL_43_17
GGTAAGGGTGTGACGGCGGAACAGCTGTCGAGTATCGTAACTATGTTGGTGTTGATAGCGGCCTTTTTGTTAAAGAATGTTCATTCTGAGGCGTTGGTCATTTTCGGTAAATATTCTTACGAGATTTATTTACTGCATTGGCCAATTATGTACAGACACGATTTTATTTATAAATACTTACCGGCTTCTCTGGGAACACTACTTTATTTATTAATATTTGTGGCGGTTGGTTTTGTTCTGAATAAATTTGTGAAGAAATTGATTCGTGGGTAGCTTAGTTCGCACTAATTAACTACAACCTGCCTTCAAAATTGACTCTACCTAGCCTGTTAAGTTTTTGCTGTCCCGATAAGAAACAAGTGTCAAATACGGCAGTGCTATAATATGTGCAAATCAAAATATGCTTTAGATAGGAGGAGTGAGATGAGTAAGTGTTCCGGACTTGTGAAAGCTGCTTTTCAATTGCTGACTTCCGATAAAGACACCAAAAAATCTGGAGGAAGAATTATTACCAGAGGTGTGGCACGAAAGATTTTGAGCGAAGAAACTGACAGAATTGAGGCCAGAATTAGAAGCATGCTACCCACCAGCTAGGTACGATTGTATTTTAGTTAAACTCCTATGTTGAAAAGCACAACTAGGAGTTTTTTTATATTGTAGTAACCGGATTTGTTTTGAATAAACTTGTACGTGGAATATTGGCGAAATAAAGATTTACCGGTCCCGGTCAGGTACTCCTTATCCGGGATCCGCTGATATATAATTGGGAAAGTGGAATTTTCAAAAGAGGAAATAACTCAAATTGCAGGTGACGAAGTAATAGAAACTAATATCAAGGATAACCCGAAGTACGAGTGGATAGATGTTGTGGGAATTCCCCAAAGACCTGAGGGATTGCAATCAAATTTATACCTGGCGACGCATTCTGAAGGAAAAGGGGGTTGGGATAATGGCTTTGACAGAAGACCTTCAGCTGCAAAAGTTGCTTATGATAAGGGATGGCATTTAGGTTTAGAAGCCGGTGGTGAAGCCGGTGGTGCCGAATACTTGATGGTAAGGGACCTCGACTCTTTAGCTCATAAACTTTATGAACACGCCCGAAACGAAAGTAATCCTTACATTATCGGTGTTACCGGATCTGTGGGTAAGACAACAACAGTTGCCTTTTTGGAACATTTGCTTAAAACCTCCGAATCCGAAGTCACCAGATTTTATTCGAAAAGACTGACCCCGCTTTCCGTTATGTGTCACTACATCAATCGTGTCGAACAAGATACGCCGTTTATTGTTATGGAATATAGCGCTTATCTGAAGGACCACGTTGCGCAACTGTCCGAACTGCTTCCACCAAACATAGCTTTCCTCACCAATATTTACGACACACATATAAACGCCGGGATGTTTGAGAGTAAGCAGGACATACTCGAGTCAAAGGTAAGAGTTAAGCCGACAGAAAGTGAAGGTTACATTAACAGCAGGGTTTTACAGGAACTGAGTGTCCCCATGCCTAAGGATTGGAAAGGGTTCAACGTGGAATTGCCGGAAGGGCTTTTAAATAATAGGTTACCTCCAACGTTACGTACTGCTGAAATGTACACAGTAGGTAAATTGTTGTCGGATGAAATAAATCTACCCCCCAGGATTTTGGCGCAGGCATTTGAGACGTTTGCACCATCTGAGAATAGAATATTAAAAACCAATTACCGGGGAAAAGAGATGTTTTTCCACGGTGAAACTTCGGGAGGCAGCAGACTTAGTAGTTGGTTTGAGACACTAGACGGAACCTGTCCATGGTTTATGGTCGAAGAGGTAAATTTTGCCGACGAAGACCCGCAGGGGTTTAAGAATTTATTAAGTAAAGTCTTTGATTCCGATAAATCGTACGTCTTGGATACCCCCACAAATAGGGAACGTTTACCGGTAAGGGCTCATTTTGTAGATGCAGAGGAATTTGGGGAAATTTTGAGAGATAAAGTTAACGGGTATGCTGTATATCACAAGGCTCTTGCTACCCGCAACCCTGGTTTTGAGCCGGAGGAATATTTGAATAAAAGGTGGTAAAATGCGGTATCTCAACAAAAAGGATAGGAAAGGAGACTAATGGACGGAACAGTTAGCGTTAACGGCCTTACTATAAGGTATACAAGGGAATGCAGCACTGACAACCCTTTAGCGGTCCTCGTGTTTTTACACGGTTGGGAAGGATCCAGCCGCTCGTGGGAGTCTAACATTGCGGAATTCCGTAATGAGTTTGATTGTATTTCGCTTGATATGCCCGGATTCGGAGTAAGCGATGAACCCAAAAATGTGTGGGGAGTTGCTGAATACGCTCAGTTCGTAAGGGATTTTACGCAGGTTCTTGAACTCCAAAAATTCGTTTTACTCGGAAAGAGTTTTGGGGGACGCGTGGCAATGTTCTATGCCTGTAAGTGGCCGGACACTTTATCGAAACTGGTTCTGGTCGCAGCTGCGGGTACTGAACAAAAAAACTTAGGAACCCAACTAAAAATCGTTTTAGCAAAGACAGGCAAAGCTGTGTTTTCTTTGCTGGGTCAGAATGCCACAGAATCTCTCCGTGATTTGTTCTACAAAACGGCGAACATAAAAAAGGACCAAAGTGATTACAAGTGGGAAGTTAAAAAACTTGTAACCAACACAAACCTTTCCGGAACCGCAGAGAATATCACAACACCTACTTTGGTAGTTTGGGGCACCGGCGATAAAGTGTTACCCCTGAGTATAGGAAAAGAGCTGAGCAAAAAAATAAAAGGCTCGCATTTCCTAGAAATTCCAGGAGGGCACAGTGCCCATCAGGAATCCTCGAAAGATTTTAACGCTTTGATAACGGAATATGTAAACCGCAATTAAGGATCTGTGTTTCCCAACTCAGGTCCTTTTTTTAATTTATGCTGATTAGTTCAAGACTTTCACCCGTGTCAGGTTTTGTTTCCAGAACCATTGCACCCACTTCCGAGCAGTAGTGTTTGAACTCCTTCGCGTCGGGTTCAAGGGGAGTCCAGTCGTACATTTTTACACAGTCGGTGTAAGAGCCGAGTGCAATCTGAACCGGCTCTCCGATACTGGAAACGTCTCTCATATCTTCTGCTTTACCTTTGTAATATTCCTGCCTATACGAATCTCCGGTTAAATGAGAAGATTTTATCCAGATACCTGGTTGAGCCCCGTCAACTCCTGCAAGCCACGCACCCTCGTGATCCAATAGTTCGCCGTCCTCATAATTATTTACATCCTCGCCGAAATACCAGACATTGCCGTAAATATCCTGAGCTAAGTAATCTTTGGTTTCTTCAATAAGCTCGTCGTCGAGCCAAACTTTGTCCAGGTAGATGAGAGTTTTTACACCTAATATATCTTTAGTCTCCCCGGAAATTGATATTTCCACTTTTTCTGTGCCGTCCTCCAAAGTCTCACCTTCATAAACAAGTTTCCTACCCACGGGAAGTTTAAAAAATTTATTATTTATGTTGGTGCTTGTTATAAATAGGGAAGGGTCGACGTTGGAGGGGTTTACTTCTTTTTGTCCGGGTATTTCATCAGAAACCATACTTTCCACAGGAATTTCTACAGCGCTCTTTTGGTCCATAACGTTTTTATTTATATATATTAAGGATAGAACGAATACTGCCAATACCGCTGTCAAGATCACCAGAAATCTGGCTTTCATATATAGATGATTATATATATGTTATTGGAGTTGTCAAGTTTTGGGTGGTGGGTATTTATTTAACGTACTCTGCCCGGCCGTTACAGACCTATAGTTGTAACGAGATGAGGTTTCGTGTAAAATAGCGCCCAAACATAAGAAAAGGAGGGATTAAATGGAAGACGAAAGTACCGCACTGGTTATAGGAGACCACGTTTTTGTTAAAGGATTTCCCGGTTGGAAAGGAGAGGTCGTGCAGATTATTATAAACGCGAATAACCGGGCAAATCAGCGGGTAAAGATTAAATGGGACGACGGCGGTATGAGCGGAGATTACCCCGCGGAATACTTATTAAAAACCGAGCATCCTGTATCGGGCGAATGAGTATCTAAACCGTCAAATTGTCCCACCGTATTAAAAAGGTTAGCAACTTACCTATCCTGAATTTATTCCGGAGAAAAGTTGCATTTTTTTTATGGTTACACACGCTAGCTGGAATCTAAATCAGTTTAGGTCTATTAGAATGGGCAGCGCGGTTAATTGGTTTTTCTTTTAACTACTATAGTGCATTCAGTAACTAACGCTGCTATAGTACCAACTATCGCTAGTACAGGAATAAGTAAAGCTCCTATCACACCAACAGTTAAAGGAATAATTACTATTGTGTTCCCGGTTTTATCTAGAATTTTTATTTCTCTGATATTGCCTTCGTTTATTAATTCTTTTACTTTTTTTAATAAATCCTCGCCATTTACTTTAAATGTTTCATCTGAATTGTTTATTTGATCTGTCATGTGACTATAGTATTATGCTTAATCCGATTTATCAAATTTCAGGCTGAGTGTGTTGGCTGAGTATACCGGTCAGGAACCCTTTTATTCTCTAGGATGAAGTATAGGTAGGATATGATTAAAGTTACTTTCGCAAATCTAAGAGTGTGACAAATAACTTTTGTAACTCTATTTGAGTCGTCTTAACTTTCTGCAAATATTCTCGTGCCTCATGTATTGTATATTTAGGCCTCTCAATCTCATCGGTCTTTTTGTTAAAATAGAATCTTTCATATACTAGCTTCCACTCGCTATCATTTCCATATCCAAGAAGATAATGGGAGTGGGCAAGAGGATTTCGAATATTATCTATAAGTTCAGAAAGCAAATCTATAATTTCTTTGAGCGTTCGATTGCCTATCAGTATGCTAATTGAATGACTTAATTTCAATATTACATTCTCTTTTGTGAATTTCATGTTCCCTATGTAAATCTGTCTGAGCCAGTTAAGTTTTGTACCCATCGTCTGAATGCTTACCACCCTATAAAACTCCTTAATTCCTTCACCTTGGGGATTATAAACAAAGAAATAGAATGTCCAGTTGAGTATCAACTCATCGATATAGTTCAGTGCAATAATTGTTTTACCCAGGTAAGCAGACAGAAAAAAAGAATAAATCGTGTTATAGCCCCTTCTTATTGTAGTAAGCCTCTTGATAATTTTAGTCTTAAAATTCGTCATTCTCTTATAGACTATATTCCTAACAAAATTAAGGTCAGTTTATATATGGAATTGTAGGAACTTTTAACAAATTCGACCATATTAAAACCGACACCATTTAAACTTATTTTTCCACCTTCAACTATTCCATATTCACTATCAATAACCGGAAATTCTGCAATGGTATTTCCAGAAGTTTTTTCCCTATCTCTAAAATCAATGAATCTAAGTACGTCCGTTTTTAATGGTTCTAGTTTGACTTTCACACCCAAAAACCTTTTATCTGTGGCACCCTGTTTCTCAAGAAAAGTTAATAATAAAGCGAACTTCTTCTTGTTCAAACCACCAATCTTTTGGGTCAGGCCTAATGCTTCTTTAGAGTGTAGGCCCACAAAATCAAGCATGACCCTTCCATTAAATAAGAAGTCTCTCCAATATTTTCGGACCTCGATAGAATCTGTCTGAAAAGAAACACCCCCACCGCTAGGTTTTTCCAATGATTCCAGAAGATGTTCGTATGATTGATAAAATAAGCCATAATCATTTACAAAATCTTTATGATATTTTTCAGGAAGATTCGATTTAATCGCTAATTCTTGTGCAAAATCTCTATGTTTATCTACAGCGTGTGTTACAAGAATAACTTTTAACCTAATATTTGGAAGTGGGTGCCAATTTCCCTTCTCGTCACCACTCATTGCTCCTCTAAAAAATAAAGGTTTTCCACTAGGGTCTTTCTTTTTATAGCAACATTCTTCGTATAATTTTTCAGATCCGCACGGACATAAAGGTAAGGCCATATTTATTTGTGAACACGACAGTTCCAAGGCACACAACTTGGCTGGGGGCGTGGGAACTTGTTAGTACGTTTATACGAACTTAATATTTTCAGTTTATACACTCTTTCATCCTATC
>MEWJ01000043.1:0-678 GCA_001773385.1 candidate division WWE3 bacterium RIFOXYD1_FULL_43_17
CCCCGGCTCTATGTCGATTTTATTAAGACCTTTAATCCCGTCCTCCTTTATCCTTTGTGCGATCAGCCCGATATCAGGGTGTTCGTTATAAACACGTTCTATCTTCTCAGCCAGTTTCTTGTCGCCTGTGAGCAAGGCCAGTGCACTGACTACAGTGAGTTCTGTAAAACCAAGCCGGACCGTCCCTAAAATAATTCTTGTTATGAATTTTGCTGAAAGTGAGTCTACGGAATTAAGCAGAACCATAGTTTTTTTCATTTTCAGGTCAACGGAGCCGGAACCTCCAATACAGGCTATTTCCATTAATTTTCCGTAAACCTCTGTAACGCTGTATTTGTTATCAATATTTTTGGAAAGGACAGTTTTTGCAACTGACCCCAGATCCCCCAGTTCTGCGTAAAGTCCGGCCACATCCTTATCCGTCAGAGCTTGCAGGATTTTTACCACCTGCCTGTCAGCCATATTGAACACTCTGTTTTCAAAAGGAGCTTTTAAATACCCTAATGACAGGTAAACAGCCTCGGGTGTTTCTTCGTGCCCGAGCTTACTTATAAGTTCAACCAGAATATCGGTTATTTCTAATCTTTTGGGGGTGGTTTCCAGACGCTCCAGATACGTTGCAAACTCTTTAAATTTCATGTGTCTATTCTATCACTAGCTAAGTTCGTAACGGGAAGA
>MEWJ01000043.1:689-5216 GCA_001773385.1 candidate division WWE3 bacterium RIFOXYD1_FULL_43_17
GCTAAGTTCGTAACGGGAAGATTTGGTGCTGCCGGACTTTTTGATAATCCCGCGGTCGAGAAGGGATTTAAGGTCCCGCAGGACAGTGTCTTCGGAAATTCCGGGGAAGACGACGGGAAAGTCTTTGTTTTGAAGAAGGCCGTAATCCTGTAAATACTCGATTATCCGTTCCTGTCTTTCGGTGACTTTTACCCTTCCCGTGGCTTTTGCTACCTTCGTGTCCTTTTCAAGTAGTTTTATCTTTTCGACCAGATTATACGTTTTGGTGGAAAACCCGTGTGTTACATATTCCAGCCAGTGGGTGTAGTCAAAGTTATTTTTTTCAATCTCAGCTAAGGCCTCTTCAAATTCTTTCCGGGAACTTAAAAAGTAGGAATCTATTTCAATCAAACCCCCGAGACTGTAGCTGTAAGATTCCAGCACCAGATCGAATGCCATAGACGCCGTGGATTGATTAAAGTTTTCGAACGGCTCTATTCTTAGAATTTCCGCAGAGAGTATTGCCGCAGTAATTATTGGATGGTTTTCCCTTGCGTCCAGACTGTTAAGCCAATCGAAGAGAGTTACAATTCTGGCCAGAATTTCCCCGGGGTCGGGCTTATCATTTTTTTTCATTGTCCTGTAAGCCCCCTGTTTTGTTTTGGGCATCAGACGCTGTGTAAGTGTCTGGTTTATGTACTTTATATCGATTTCTTCCAGCTCAAGCTTTCTCCCGATCTCCTTTACCGATCTCAAAGCATCGTCGAAATTCGTAACTTCCTGCGGTTTATTTTCCGTAAATCCTTCCAAAGATGCTTTTACGGTTTGTTCGTCCACACCGGTACCTTCTGTTTTAAGCAGGGAATATATTCTCAAGGTGAGTGCCTCTTTACGTAACTGTTTTTCCCACGCGGGAAGGATTTTTACACTATCCGCTATGGCGCGGGAATACTCTACAGTTCCGATATTCTTTAAAGTTTTTTGCGTTACGGTAAATTCGGGAAAGAACATTAAAATAATTTTCGCATATTTACCGCAGGTTACAATACCTTTATTTCGTGCGCATTGCTTTTACCTGAAAGGAAATCAGGAGGTTCGGTGCTTGTAATAATGGTTTGCTGTTGCTCTAAAATATTAAAAACCGAGCTCCTGTGGTTTTCGTCGAGCTCTGAGAATATATCATCGAGCAGTAGTACCGGTCTCTCATCGTTTTCCTGTTCTATGTAGTTTATTTCACAGAGTTTAAGAGCAAGCATAATACTTCTTTGTTCTCCCCTCGAACCGAATTCGGCTAAATTGTGGTTCTTGTGGAACACGGAGAAGTCATCGCGGTGTGGTCCTACCAGGGTAGTCTTTGCATGCACTTCGTGATCCTCGTGTTTTTTCAGCCGTTCTTCTGAAATTTCGTTTTTCAGGTATTTGATCTCAACTTCGGTGTCTTTCCCGTTTAATTTTTCAACGGCGCCGGGTAGTTTTTTATTAAAGTAATAAAACAATTTGTCTCTTTGTTCCTGGATATAAACCCCGTGCTCCAGGCATTTTTTGGTCCAGTAGCCTATCTCGTCCCAGCCTCTGTTTTCTTCGGCAATCTTTTCCAAAATCTTGTTCCGCTGGCGCACTGCTTTTAAATACGCGGAAGTGTTTCTTTTGTAGTTTTTGTCCGTCTGAACAAGTATTGCATCCATGTATCTTCTTCTTTCCGAGGGGGAGCCTGTGATTATATTCAAATCCTCTGGGGAAAACATTACACTGTTGAATATTCCTGAAAAAGACACCAGGGATTTCGGAACTTTGTTTACCTTGGTTTTTTTTGAAGAGATGTTTGAGGAGTCGTCGTTTTTTATAACCTGCATTTCGAGGAGGTATTTTCCTGAAGAATTCTCAATGTCTGCTCCGGCTGTGGTAAACCGGGCAGTGTAATTAATCATGTCCCTGTCGTATCTTGCCTTGATTGATTTTCCTGTAGATAGGGCATAGATGGCCTCAAGAATATTTGTTTTTCCCGCCCCATTCGGGCCGGTCAGGAGCACAATCTCGTGGTCAAGCCCCAGGCTTAATTTTTTATGATTCCTAAAGTTGGTTAGTCTTAACTCTAATATCTTCATTTGCTAATTAAGGGTTGGCAGTCCGGACAGAAGTATGTGCCCCGTCCCGATATTTTAATAAAACTTACTTTTCCGCCGCACACAGGGCATTTTTCTTTGGAATATATCTTGAAATGTTCCTGATATGTTCCTTCTTTACCGGAGGGGTCAACGTACATTTTATCACCGAGGGTCGAGCCCCCGAGCTTAATACCTTCTTCAAGAACCGACCTTATTGCATCAAGCAAGCGGGTAGCATTTTCTGATGTTATTTCATTCGTTTTCGTAAGGGGGTTTATTTTAGCGAGGAATAACGCGTCGGTAGCGTAGATGTTTCCAATTCCCGAAATTACTTCCTGATTAAGAAGCGCGTTCTTAATATTTGTTCTTTTAGCTCTAAGGTTGTCGAACAGTTGTTGAGGCGTTGTATTTTTATCCAGAGGCTCGGGACCGTACCTGGCCTCAAGCTCCCCGACCTGTTTTGGACTTAGAACCGCGGCTTTCCCGAACATCCTCATGTCGCTGAAGGTAAGTTTGACGCCGTTGTCAAAATGAAGGATTACTTTCACCCATTTCTCGCTTCCGATCTTGTCGTTCCATAGCAGGAGTCTTCCGGTCATGGCCAGGTGGAAGAGCATGTATGTTCCGTTGTCCAGTTCAACGAGAATATTCTTAGCTACTCTTCTTACCGATCTAATTTCCTTTCCTGTAACTGCTTTTATGAAGATTTCTGTCGAAGGTAAAGCTTTGTAATCCCTGGAAACCTGAACCTGGGATATTATTTTTCCTGTTAGGTTTTTATTAAGTTGGGCAGCGATTATTTGAGTTTCTGGAAGTTCAGGCATTTTCTTTTTGGTGTTCCGCCCATTTTTCTTCGATGAAGGCTCTCATTTCATTTTGGAAACGTTGTTTGGAAAATTTAGATACCGTATTTTTTATTATTTCAGGATCGAATTTCTTATTTAGTATCGCCTGTTCGAATTCTTTTATTTTCGTTTCAAGCTCTTCTACAGTCTCACCTTCAAAAAACATACCACTCACTCCTTCTGCGACCGTTTCCAGATGCCCGCCGGATTTGTGGGCCAGCACCGGTTTGCCGTGTGCCATTGCTTCTACGGGAACAATGCCGAAATCCTCATCTTTAACAGCATTAATAACTCCGAGACTCCCCTCCATAAGAGAGTGCTTTTCGCTTTCGCTTACTTTCCCCAGGAATTTTACGTTAGGACCGGACAGTTCTTTCAACCTTTCTTCTTCGCGTCCCGTGCCCGCGATCCAAAGTTCTGTCGGGATATTTTTGAACGCCTCGATAACCAGGTCAATGTTTTTATAGGCGGCAAGACGGCTTACTATCAGAAAATAAGGCTTGGTAGTTTTATCTCCGCGTGGATTTTCCACGTTAATTTCTACGGGAGGGTATATAACTTGGGCGTCCCTTCCATAAAATTTTTTAATCCTCGAACGTACCTCTTCAGAATTGGCTATAAGATAATTAGGTCTTTGGGCGGCGGCGCGGTCCCACACCCTTAACAGGGAATCCAGAACTGTAACAAAAGGTTTGAAATACCATGCTGATCTTTTTGCGCTTTCGACCGAATATTTATATAAAAATCTCGGGGGTGTGTGAATGTAACTTATGTGCAGTTGGCCGGGTTTTGTTAGTACTCCCTTTGACCAGGCCGAAGAATCCGAAATAATAATGTCGTACTCACGGAGATCAAAGTTTTCAAAAACCAGCGGCATCAAAAAAGAAAGATACTTCGGAAATTTTTTAAAAAGGACGGTTTGAGGGCATATTATTTTCTGTCTGTTTATCACGTCCGAAATCCGTGATGGCTCGTACATACTCGTGTAGATAGGACTTTCGGGGTACAGTTCCAACATTGCTTCCAGGACCTTCTCAGCTCCTCCGTAATTGAACAGGTAGTCGTGAACAAAAGCTATTTTTGGCGGTCTCATCTTTGTATTATACAGGCTGCCAAAACTTCTTGACTCGGTATCTAATATGTGAGTTCATTCTTGTATGAGAAAGGGTTTTGGAGCTTTATTTTTTATCATAGCTGTGTTTTTTATAGCGGCTCCTTTTGCCTTTTATATCGCCAGTCTCAGGAACAGTTCGGAAGTAAAAGGTGTCTCTACTCCGGGTTACCCCAAAGGTTTTTCGGTAGTAGTCAACTCTTCACAGGGGACGTGGGATCTTTACCAATACGGATGTGCCGATCTTGATGAGTGCAGAAAAAGTTTATTCTCAGGAAAGAAAGTTTCTCTGACAAGCGGAGGGGCTGACAAGTCTTATACCCTGCCTTTTGTTGTCGCTCCCGGCTCTCAGGATGTTAGCTATGTAAAATTCTTTGTTAAACCGGGCTGGGGCTCTGCGCAGAGAATCTTCTCCATCGACATGGGTTCTTTCCCGGGTATGGAAAACGCGGAGTTTGAAGCAGAAGGAAAGAAAGTTAATGCCCTG
>MEWJ01000043.1:5232-11062 GCA_001773385.1 candidate division WWE3 bacterium RIFOXYD1_FULL_43_17
GTATCGAATAATCCGCCCCTTTCAGTTAAAATTACTTTTATGGAAGTGATAAAACGCGACAGTGCGTTGTGGCAGTATATGCCCGATGAAATAAGAGGATTGCTCGAAGACGGGGAACTTATACTAAACTTTGTTCATGCACATCACCAGGAAGACAACATTTCCGATTACTCTTTTTTGGTTTTTCCTTTTGCAAAAGCCTACGAAGGATTTTTGAAAAGATTTTTCCTCGACATGAAACTAATCTCCAAAGACGAGTACTACAGTGACGACATAAGAATAGGGAGGATATTGAACCCGAACTATATTAAAGAAAAGAGCAACGTATTTGAAAGAGTGTGTGGCAAGGGGAAAGAAGGCAGGGATGTAGCCAGAAAGCTTTGGCAGGTTTGGAAAAGGGGAAGAAATCTGGTTTTTCACTACTTTCCGCATAACTATAGAAGACTCGGCTATGAGGAAGCTTTGGACATCATAAATGACATCGTTGACGCTATGCACACGTCAGTTACGAAGTGCAGGATCTGATTTCCATTTTCAGTTATATAATGCAACCATGAATGTTTCTGAGCCGAAAAAAGTTGCTGTAGGTATGAGCGGGGGAGTTGACTCTTCCGTAGCTGCTCTATTGCTAAAAGAGCAGGGCTACGAGGTAACCGGGGTATTTATGCAGTGCTGGGATGTGTACGACGACGGGTGTGCTGCGGACGAAGACAAGGCTTACGCTTTGCAAACCGCAATGGCTCTGGATATACCATTTAAAACGTTGGATCTCCGCGGCGAATACAAAACAAGAGTAATTGATTATTTTTATACTGAGTATGAAACAGGCCGGACGCCCAATCCTGATGTGATGTGTAACAAAGAGATAAAGTTCGGAATTTTTTATGAGTGGGCGATGAGAGAAGGTTTCGACTTTGTTGCCACCGGACACTACGCCGGGGTGAAAGAGCAGGAGGGAGAAATTAAACTTCTAAAAGGTGCGGATAAGGGCAAAGATCAATCATATTTTCTATACCGTTTAGGACAGGAACAACTCAGAAATACACTTTTCCCGTTAGGGGAATTGCACAAATCCGAGGTAAGGAAACTGGCAAAAGACAGGATGCTTCCTTCCTACAAGAGACCTGAAAGTATGGGGATATGTTTTATCGGGGAAGTTGATATTAAAGAGTTTCTGAAACAAAGGATTGCTGAGAAAAAAGGAAAAGTTATCACCTCAACAGGTGAGGAAGTCGGTGACCACGACGGTGTTTCATTTTTGACGATAGGGCAAAGGCATGGTTTCAGGCTGAAGAAGTATTTTGGAGATCCTATGTACGTCACCGCGAAGGATGCCGGGACAAACACGCTTACAGTGGGAACATACGAAGAGGCTTTAAGAGACACGTTCGTGGTGTCGGATCTGAGTTGGGTCGGCCGGGACCCCTTTACGGAGGGTGATGAGATTTCGTGTGACCTGAGAATAAGACATCAGGGAAAACTGACGCCCTGTGTGGTTAAAAAGTCCGGAGATGGCGCTTTAGAGGTCAGGAATTCTTCCAGAGTATTCGGTGTGGCTCCGGGTCAGAGCGCGGTTTTTTATAAAGATAACGAGGTTCTAGGGGGAGGGATTATCGTTTAGGGTTTCGAATGAAGCACCGACAATACGGATTTTGTTGGTAGTGAAGTCAACTCCGACTTTTAGAACAAAACTTTTAGTTTCCTCCCAATTTCCCGATGCATCTTCTGATTTATACAAAATATCAAATAGCCCTTGTTCATTTATTGTTACAGGTTGGTCATAGTTATTCCACGTGTTGCCGCCGTTCAGAGAGTAGACGGTAAGGGCGCCGTTACCTGAAAAAGATATTGCCGGAAAGCTGTCCACGGTTCCTTCTACCGGTTCGGGGGAAATATTTATTTGTGTGAAAATTATTCCCGAATCGTATTTCTCTCCGAAGGCTGCAAAATAACTGAAATGATCCAGTACCCCCTCAACAGTTCCTGAAACCGAATCGTACCTACTTATTATTTCTATCCAGGACGTTGCTGTGTCGTCCCACCTGAATATTTTTATGGTTTCAGGAAGAAAGCCAATGAGAACTTCCGGGGAGATTGTGATTCTTGCTCTGACAACGGCCTCTGCGGCTGATATGTTTCCCAGCTGGTCGGCCGTATTAATTACAAACGCTGTCCCCGCGACGTACTCCGAGGCTGCGGAAGGAAAATCCCTCATAGGACTTGGTGCGTGCTCCAGGGTTAGCTGCAGGAAGTTTTTCCCGGCGTCACTTATTATTTCGATGACCTTATTTCCCAGTGTTAAAGTTCCGGTGTTTACCAGAGGCGTGCTTTGCTTGCCGGGACTAAGAATTTTCCACAAATTTTTGCTAAAGGTTCCGGTGTGAGCTCCCAAAGAATCATCCCAGGAGAATTCCGACCACGGATCTGTGAGTTTTGAATAATCCCATCCAAAAGGGTCGGTCCTTCCGTGAGGGTATTCATCCGAGAAGAGTCCGTCCCCGTCCGTGTCTGAGACTGTCTCAAAATGTATATGAGGGCCTGTTGTGCGCCCAGTTAAGCCAACTTTGCCTATTTCGTCTCTATTATTTACCCGGACGACATTGCTACCTTGTACTAACGGGTTATTCTGCAAGTGCATATAGATTGTCTGGGTACCGTTTCCGTGATCGATTTTAATGGTATTTCCACAGTCTTTGCAGTAGTAATAAGTAGCATCTCCGTCTGCTGAGGCCAGAACAGGATCGCCATATTCCGCGTCAAAATCTATTCCGCTGTGAGAACTGTAGTAAACCGCCGGCATGCTGCCCGCTATTCCCTGATAAGTTAGCGTAGTCCGGCTGTACTCTCCGGGCTCGTTAAGGTAGCGGTACGCCAGGAGAGGGTACTGGTGGTCGAAGTATGAGTTTATTTTTTCGCGGAGATCCCATTCATTTAAAAGTTCCCATGGTGGGTCGAGAAAAGGAACAAACAGGTAACCGTCAACAAACTTTCTAAAGATTTTTCCGGAAGCGCTTAGTGCCATTAAGGTGTACGCCGAGGGTTTATAGGCCTCGAGGTCCATTATATCGACCGGATTTTGCTCCGGCAGCGAAGTACTTTCAGGATTTTTACCCCTTTCGAGGCCCGCGAGTACGTCATTTCCACTTACCGTGTAAAGGTATTGCCCCTGAAAGAGAATCTTTCTTGATGTGCGGAGGCCGGGAATATCTTCTTTGAACCAGGTCTCTCCGCCGTCCGGGGAAATAAATACTCCTTCGTACCCCGTACCTGAGGCAGCGACGTACGTGCCATTTTCCGTGAAGGAATAGATAGTAGCTCCGGCGAACACATCCAGGTCTGTCCACGTCTCCCCATTATCCTTGCTCAGAAAAACGGAAGTCTTTGTCGAAGCCAGAACTGTACTTTCGCGGCAAAACAGTGCGACTATTTCAGGATCCTCAGCCCACGGTCCTATGTTTTGCGACCAATTAACGCCGCTGTCAGGGGATACCATAAGGCCGTAATACCGTGTTCCCATGTAAATGTGATTCCCGCAGGCATCAACCGAGGTTATGTTATAAGCGGGCCCTAAATGTTCCCATTCAGAATAGGGGTAGCTACTGACGTACAGTCCACCGGGGGTAGAAGTAGTGTAAAAGGCACCCGCGTAGAGCTCCCCGTTTTTATATCTAAGGACCTTAATACCCTTTCCCTGCAGCCCTATCCTTGTCCAGTTACTTCCGCTGTCTCCGGAGAGATACACCCCGTTGTAGGGACTTAACCACATCCTGTCGTCGAATTCTCCTGCTATCAATCCTTCGGGTGTAACCTCTATGGTCGCTATCTTATTAGACGGCGCGGCGATGCTTTCCCAACCTGAAGCGGTTGCATTTCGAGACAGCAAAAGCGCCATAACAATAAGGAACATTCCTCTCCGCATGTTGTCCAATATAAATGTGAAGGGACAGTTTGAGTACAGAATAACTCCTACGGATATTAGAATTTTGGAATTTGGCGGTATAATGAGGCCGTGGATAAAAGGATGCTGATAGAAAAATTAAAAAGAAATAACTTAGGTCTCTCTGACGGGGAAATTGAAGGGCTGCTCTTTGTTTTGCTTTCAGGAGGCTCCCTGACCCAAACAACCGGACTTCCCAAAGAAACTTTGCGTGGTTTTAAGAAATCAATAGCGTCCTACTTAAGTGATGCAAGTGAAGGTGAGGCGGCTTTAACGGAAGAGGGGAAAGAGGAACTTAGACATTTAGGACTAAGACCTTATTTGTGGTCTTTCGGGGAACTTATGCGCTGTGATAAAGGGACAATTGAAAAATTCACGTCAATCCGGGAAGAGTACAAAAAAAGAGCTTCCCGTGAACTGGACCAATTCTATGCGTTGCCGGAAACCTCGGTCAAGAAGGCGCAGGTTATGATAGCGCGGGGAGAGGTTGTGGGTAAAAATGTAGCTCTAATAGGAGACGATGATTTGGTTTCCCTGGCACTAATTCTCCTGGAGGGCGGTTTTAGATCTCTTACCGTTTTTGATATAGATAATGACCTTTTGACTTTCATCAAAACAAAAACATCGAGTATGGGTATAGATAATGTTCACACTGTTCATTATGATTGCAGAGAAGAACTTAAAGAGGAGTATAACGGCCGGTTTGAGGTTGTACTCACGGACCCCCCTTATACCCGCTACGGAGCTGAACTTTTCCTGGAAAGAGCTTTGGAAATGGTCGGGGGCGGGGCGTCGGCCGGCAGAAAAATATTCTTCTTCTACGGGAATAGCTCCAGAACCCCGGAAAAGTTTTTGAAAATCCAGGAAATTATAAGCAGGGCAAACCTTGTAATAGAGGATAAAATAAGTAACTTCGCGCATTACAGCGGTGCCGAATCTATCGGATCCGCAAGCTCACTTTATATATTAAAAACTCTTCCTTCTACCACCGTATATAAAGGTATAAGGAAAAACCGCAAAATCTACACTCACGAGACAGAGAAGGAAGAAAGATTTCCTTTTGTGGACCACGTTGTTTTAAAAGTATTCGGGGTTTCCACGCTGATGCTGGAGAACAAGAAAAGAATGCTTGGGTTGCTCAATGACTTTTGTCGTACACACAGATTAAGAGTAGTGGATACCAAGATAACCGAGTTTAAAGGCAAGGGTTTTACGTTCGTTTATGTGCTATCCAATTCCAATCTTACGGTTCATACATGGCCTGAGCACAACGCCCTTCATGTAGATTTAATTACGTGCTCTCCGATTTTTGATAAACCGTCCTTGCCAAAGACTATTTCGGAACTATTTTCTACTGATGCGGTCGAGGTAAATTTCGTAGAGTAAAAGAGAATCTCCGGAGGGTTTTTTATGACGCCTACGGAGATTTTTGTTGCTAGACATGGACCAATTCAATCTGTTTGACCGGGAATAGTTCGATTTTTGTCATTTCTATTCCACGGATGGAATCCCAGGCTGCTCCGCAGTATTTGACCACCGCTATACAGCCGAATTCTTTCTCAACCCGCTTTCTCAGGTCCTCGTTCTGTAACTCGCTTCCGCGGACAATGCTTTCAGGCTGAGGGATTTCGTCAAAATAATTCTGATAATCTTGGCCTCCGCACGCAACTAAAACAAGCATTTTTCTCTCCTTTTTAAGTAGAATGCTTACTGAATCGTTTAGAAAACTGTAGCACAATATTGACAACTAATTAATATATTGCTATTTGTACTTTGCTAGTGTATCCTTTCTTCCGCGCACAATGATGTGTTTATATTGTTGTCGCCGTACTTTGAAATCCGAAGAGCTTTCAAGAACTTTAAGGCAAGAAGAACGCAAAATTCCTTTTTTTA
>MEWJ01000044.1:0-865 GCA_001773385.1 candidate division WWE3 bacterium RIFOXYD1_FULL_43_17
CAAGACTAGGTATCGGAACATCGGCTCCTCTAGCCGCTCTTGACGTATCCGGAACCACCTGGCTTAGAGGTCTTTCTGCTAACTCAGGACTATTCGTAAATCAATCAGGATATGTGGGTATAGGAACAACCAACCCGGGGCAACTTTTATCGGTCAACGGCACTTTGGGAATTCTTGAAAGCGGTTCTTCACCCACACACTACTCTATCTTACAAGGTGGTGATCAGACAGCCAGCATCACTTACACGCTACCCACAGGTCTGCCCGCAAGTGACGCCTTTATGAAATCAGATTCTTCGGGAGTTATGTCTTGGGATATAAACACATATATTCCCAATGTCCTAGCCGGAGTCTCCGGTGGTCTGGTTTACGGAGGTACGGGCGGAAACAAATCCTTGTCCAGTGTGGGCGCAACTATCACCGCCAGCAGCTCGTGGGATCCTGTTAATTATGGTCCATACAAGGCAATAGACGGCACTGATAGCGGCAACCCATGGAACTGCAATACTGTTGTAGGCGATGGAGGTTGTTACCTTATCGTCGACTTAAAAGGTGCCTATACAATAAACCAGATTAGACTTGTTACAGACGGACCCGGCACACGTTTCGCCACAACAGTGGAAATCTACGGAGGTCCGTCAGAGGGAGGGCCATTTACTTTGGCTTCCGTGGAAGCACAGCCATGGCAGAAAGCACAACCGCTCATTACTTAGATAACATTATAAATACATGGCATCATTATGAAGTTACCTATAATGGAGGAGATAAAGCCTTAACTACCAGCTGGAACCTCTATGTTGACGGTGTATTAATCACCTTAAGCACACAGGGCGGTATTGGAGGAGCAGGGAATATCAATGAGATT
>MEWJ01000044.1:934-6430 GCA_001773385.1 candidate division WWE3 bacterium RIFOXYD1_FULL_43_17
ATAAATATAGGAGCGGGATCAGGTATATCATTGGCAGCTGATTCCATAACAATAGATACGGATACAACAGGAACAACAACTGTGACATCAAACAACTCAGGTCTTGAGGTAACCGCGGATGGTCTAAGACTTCTTGGAGGATGCGGAGCAGATCAAATACTTAAGTGGAACTCAACCGGTTCCTACTGGTACTGCGCAGCTGACACCGGCTCTCCTACAGCAACTATAGGCGGTTCAGGTCTAGCCACACAAGTTGCCTTTTTCTCAAGCTCAACCGCGGTATCAGGTTCAAACAATCTGTGGTGGGATAACTCCACATCGCGACTAGGCATCGGAACATCCGGTCCTTCATATAACCTCGACGTCGCGGGTTCAGCCAACGTAACAAACCTCTTCATCGCCGGAAGCCAGGTCACCGCAGATGCAACAGAACTTAACTTACTCGACGGAAGAACCGGCACCTTACTCGACACCAACAATGTTTCGTCCTATTCCGTAACCGCGGTAATCGCAGGCTCAGGGCTATCCGGAGGCACCGGCCCCGGCGCCACAACAATAAACGTCGGCGCAGGAAACGGAATCTCGCTACTCGATGACTCAATAACCCTCGACACCGACACAACAGGTACAACATCGGTTAAATCGTCCAACTCAGGCCTTGAGGTCACAGCATCAGGCCTCAAACTTCTGGGTGGTTGCACCGACACTCAAACACTTGTATGGGACGCCACAGCATCAGTATGGAAATGCTCAACAGGTGGCGGAACAATAACAGGCAGCGGAGCTTCAGGCCAACTGACATTCTGGGATGGCTCCACCTCAATTACAGGATCTAACAGCCTTTATTGGGATTCCACAAACGCACGCTTAGGCCTGGGAACAACAGCTCCGACGTCTCAACTTGAAATATCAGGTACAGGAGTTGCAAACGGCCAATTTAGAATCGCCTACGACTCTTCGAATTACACTAAATTTAGCGTGGATTCAACCGGAGCACTAACACTTGTCAATAATGGTACCAATATTGCCAAATTCGGTGCGGCAACTACTGAGTTCTACACACCAACTACTTTCTCAGCTTCCGGCGACGTGTCCATGGGCTATGATCTTAACTTTACGAATCAGGAAGGTTCTAGAATTGAATCCTACGGACCAATAACCATTATCTCGGGAGAAAATCATGAGAGTAACGACTTAACTTTGAAAACGTTCAATGCCGGAGATGTTGTTGCAGACTTAACAGGCACGGGCAGATTAAAACTTTACGGAACCGACACTACCCTGCTCTTCGATACCAGAACAACAACCGATACAGACTACTGGATGGGAGTTATCGACGACGCGGCAGGAGATGATGACGACATACTGTCTATAGGTAAAGGACTAACCAACGGTACCTCGACCTACCTAACATTAAACTCCACCGGAAATCTTGGTGTAGGAACAACTGCTCCTGCAACCAAACTCGATGTATCAGGAACCACCTGGCTTAGAGGCCTTTCAGCTAATAGCGGATTATTTATAAACGCAAGCGGAAATGTGGGAATAGGAACAACCGCACCTACAGCATGGCTTGATATCGCAGCTGCAACAACAGCTAAACCTTCAATAAGAATCGCATCAGGTGCCGAACCTACCTCACCTGTAACAGGAGATATGTATAACGATGGGGATCAGCTTTACTACTACAACGGCTCCGTATGGCAGGATCTTGGATCTACAGGGTCGGGCGCTTCAGGTACAGCCGGCTCGGGTGCAGCGGGACAAATCACATTCTGGAACGGAACAAGCTCGCTTACAGGTTCTAACTCGCTATGGTGGAATACTGCAAACGGAAATCTTGGGGTTGGAACCTCAGGGCCTACAGCCAAACTTATGGTTGCAGGTTCGGCAGATACCGCTCAAGTTGTAATAAGGGCTAATGCTACCCAATCAGCAGCCAGTCCTTTAATCCAACTTCAATCAGCAACCGGGATCGAGTGGATGGACATTAGCTCAGATGACGCATCAAATGTGTACGTCGGGAGACTCGCAGGAAGCGCAAACACATTAGGAGGAGGTGCCAGTGGGGTTTACAACACTTTCATAGGAGCAGCCGCGGGTCAAAGTAATACAGTAGGTTATAAAAATACCGCACTTGGATACCAGGCACTAAATTCGAACACTACCGGAAACTCGAACGTCGCTGTAGGATACAGCGCACTAACCATCAACGGAATTGGAAACTTCAACACCGCCTTAGGTTACAGCGCTGGAAACAACAACTACGACGGCTCATCAAATATATTCCTCGGGTATAAAGCCGGTTATTACGAAGAAGGGTCCAATAAACTTTACATAGACAATAACTCGTCACCCGGAGGTTCTGCGTTTATCTACGGAGACATGAGCTCAGACTTGTTGACCTTCAATGCTAATGTAGGTGTAGGAAAGACCAATCCTACAGCCTGGTTGGACATTGCAGCAGCAACCACAGCTAAACCTTCGATAAGAATCGCAACAGGTGCCGAACCTTCCGCGCCAGTAACAGGAGATATATACAATGACGGAGATCAACTTAAGTATTACAACGGTTCTACATGGCAAGACCTTGGAGCTACTGGTGCGGGGGCATCGGGAGTATCAGGATCGGGTGTTTCAGGCCAGGTTACATTCTGGAACGGCACGGGTTCTATAGCAGGCAACAACAACCTCTGGGTCGACGCCGCGAATGCAAGACTAGGAATTGGAACAACCAATCCGTTAACAAATCTTCACATAGTCGATAGCGAATCCGGCGCACTTGCAATCCTTACTAATACAAACACAACCAGTGCCTCCGGAGGCGCCGGTATCATTACATACGCCGATGACGGAGCAGCACTTTCTGCCGGAGACAGATTCGGATATTTGATGTTTGGCGGAGCTAAGGACAACGCACACTCTCTGGTTAACGCCGTGGGTATCTCAGCGTGGGCGTCTGAAAACTGGGGAGCAAGCTCGGCAGGAGGAGATATGGCCTTTGAAACCACCTCACCCTCTTCTACAACCAGAACTGAAAAAATGAGGATAACTGCCGCCGGTAATGTAGGAATAGGGACCACAGGTCCGACCGACACACTGGAGTTGTCAGGTACAGGAACCATAGGATTATCACTCACCAGATCCGGCGTGACGGGAAGATTATATAACGACGGAAATGTACATCTAAATGGAGGCGGGAATCTCTGGCTTGATGGAACCAATTTATATATTAATGCCGGTAACACAAATCAGGTAGGAATAGGCAGCTCAGACCTTCACGCTACTCTCGACGTAAATGCAGCCGGTTCCGGAAACGGGCTTGCCTTCGCAATCAAAGATTCCTCAGATGTTTACCGCTTCGCAGTTCAGGATAACGGGAATGTCGGTATAGGTACTACTAACCCGATAAGCGCCCTACAGGTGGCTGGAGATATCTTCCCTACCGGAGACGACACCTACGACCTCGGATCCAGCGGATTGAGGTGGCAGGACGTGTACATCGGACCTTCCTCTATACACATGGGTACCAACGGCAATGAAGCGATTATGAGGTATCTGACGGCTCAAAATTTCCTGGGATTTGACCCCGACGGTGACAGTGTGTTCGAATTCACGATGAATGACAGCGGTAATTTAGGCATCGGCACCACAAATCCACTTTACAATTTGGACGTCGCAGGTAGCGCTAATGTGACCAACTTGTTCATAAGCGGATCGCAGATAACTGCAGATGCTACACAGCTTAATTTACTAACCGGAAGGTCGGGAACTCTCCTCGATAGCGTGAATGTAGCCTCATATGCCACAACAGGAGTGACTGCAGGTTCAGGACTTGCGGGCGGCGGAACAACAGGTGTCCTAACACTTAATATAGGAGGAGGAAACGGAATAACAATAAATGCTGATGATATAACAATAGATGCGACAACTGCAGGTACAACTGCTGTTAAATCAAACAACTCAGGTCTTGAGGTAGTATCAGACGGTTTAAGACTTATCGGAGGATGTGCAAACGATGAAATTCTTAAATGGAACTCCTCCACTTCTATGTGGTACTGCGCTGCCGACTCTACAGGCTCTGCAGGGTCAGCGACCATAGCAGGCTCGGGGCTAGCCACACAGGTTGCCTTCTTCTCAGGCTCAACCGCAATATCAGGATCAAACAACCTATGGTGGAACAACACAACAGGTAGCTTAGGACTCGGTACTTCAGACCCCACCGCTAAACTTATGCTCGCGGGTTCTGCTGACACCGAGCAATTTGTAATAAAAGCCAATGCTACACAGTCCAACACACAACCGCTCATTCAACTGCAATCTTCAACCGGTACTCCTCTGCTCTCCCTACATTCCGACAATCAAACAAATATCTTCCTTGGCTATAGCGCCGGAATAGCGAACTCAATCGGCGGTGGACTGGAAAATACCTTCGTAGGATATCTTGCGGGCTCCTCCAACACAACCGGAGATTACAACACAGTCCTGGGATCAAACAGCCTAAGTCGTAACACCAGCGGTAGTTATAACATCGCCATCGGGCACCAGTCGCTTTATTCAAATGTTAGTGGCGGGAGTAACATAGCTCTCGGGTATACCGCCCTGTATTCAGAAAATGGCGGGTTTGGAAATATCGCGCTGGGTCAAGCAGCTCTCTACGATAATTATGACGGCGGTTATAATGTCGCTATTGGAGAATATGCATTAACAAATAACCAGTATTCGTCCCAAAACGTAGCCGTAGGTTACCAAGCGCTCTTCAGCCATGTGGGCACTAGTGGTGATAATACTGCATTAGGATACAGCGCTGGATATGATATGCAAGATGGTGTCGGAAACTTGTTCTTGGGTGGTTTTGCAGGAGACGGAGTCACAAGAACGGGGTCAGACTACAACGTGTCTGTCGGATACGGTTCGGGTGCAAGTCTATCTGCAAACTCCGACAAGAACGTATTCCTAGGTTACGAAGCCGGTTACTCCGAAACAGGGTCAAACAAATTGTACATAGAAAATAGCCGATCTGGTCCTACAGGAGCTTTGATATATGGAGATTTTGCGAGTAACCTACTTACTCTTAACGCCAACGTAGGTATAGGAAAAACAGCTCCTACAGCATGGCTTGATATATCAGGGGCAACAACTTCTAAACCTTCGATAAGAATAGCAACAGGATCTGAACCCTCAGCTCCTGTAACTGGAGATATCTACAACGACGGTGACCAGCTCAAGTACTACAACGGCTCCACCTGGCAGGATCTTGGTTCCACAGGTACCGGCGCATCAGGTGTAACAGGTTCAGGTGTTTCAGGACAAATAAGCTTTTGGAACGGTACCGATTCTATAGCAGGATCTAACAATCTTTGGTGGAATACCGCGAGTGGAAATCTTGGTATAGGAACATCAGACCCCACCGCTAAACTTATGCTCGCGGGTTCTGCTGACACCGAGCAATTTGTAATAAAAGCCAATGCTACACAGTCCAACACACAACCGCTC
>MEWJ01000044.1:6438-13500 GCA_001773385.1 candidate division WWE3 bacterium RIFOXYD1_FULL_43_17
AGCAGGATCTGCAAATACATACGGGTCGGCTACGTCCGGTGGAAACAATACATTCATAGGGTATCTATCCGGTAGCTCTAATACGTCTGGGTATCAAAATACCGTAGTAGGCTCGAATGCTTTGGCAAAGAACGTCGGCGGCGACAAAAACGAAGCCTTTGGTTATCAGGCTCTATATTCAAATACAGGCGGAAATCAAAACACCGCTATTGGTTATGCGTCACTTTGGACGAATACAACCGGAAGTTACAATACTGCGATAGGCTACTATGCGCTACTCGAAAACACCATAGGACAAGACAATATTGCCATGGGCGAGTCTGCACTAAGCTCAAATGTTGACGCAAACGAAAGTACAGGTATAGGAGCATTTGCGTTGGAATACAACACGGGTAGCTATAATACCGCTCTTGGCTATCGCGCAGGACAATACAACCAAACCGGCGTTGGAAACGTCTTCTTAGGATGGGAATCTGGGGCGAGCGCTGGTGCCCGATCCGGTTCTGACTATAACGTGACAATAGGATATAGAACGGGTAAATCACTTTCTGCTAATTCGTCAAATAACGTGTTCATTGGAAATGGGGCTGGGTATAATGAAACCGGTTCCAATAAACTCTACATAGAAGGCGATGGATTATTTAGTGAGCCGGCAGACACTTTAATCTACGGAGACTTCGCCTCCGATCTCCTGACCTTCCACGCCAATGTGGGTATAGGAAAAACCAATCCTACTGCCTGGTTAGATATTTCAGGTGCAACAACAGCTAAACCTTCGATAAGAGTGGCGACAGGTTCTGAACCTTCCGCTCCTGTAACAGGAGATATCTACAATTCCGGAACTGCCCTCTTCTACTACAACGGTTCAGCATGGAAAGATCTTGGTCTTGATACCACAGGAACGTCTACAGCAACAATTGCAGGATCCGGTGTAGCAAACCAGGTCTCATTCTTCTCAGGTTCTACCGCAATATCAGGTTCAAATAACCTATGGTGGAATAACACGACAGGTAGCTTAGGAATAGGAACATCAGATCCTACAGCTAAACTTATGCTCGCAGGTTCTGCTGACACTGAACAATTTGTAATAAAAGCGAACGCTACACAATCTAATACACAGCCGCTCATCCAGCTGCAATCTTCAACCGGTACTCCTCTACTCTCGCTGCATTCAGATAATCAGGCAAATATCTTCCTCGGGTACTCTGCAGGAATAGCAAACTCAATAGGCGGTGGACTGAATAACACTTTCGTTGGTTACCTTGCCGGTTCCTCTAATACAACAGGAGACAGTAACACCGTTCTAGGTTCAGACGCCTTTTCTAAAAACGTAGACGGAATATCTAACACCGCCATCGGTTATCAATCACTTCGCTCAAACGTAAGCGGATACTACAACACTGCAGTCGGAGGTCTTTCACTGGATTCAAACACGGGTGGATACTACAACACTGCAGTTGGATATCACACGCTTAATTCAAACACAGATGGGACTTCCAACGCTGCAGTTGGGTATAATGCGCTCTATCAAAATTCGACCGGAGATTATAACAATGCGCTGGGAGAAGAATCACTGTATAACACCCTCAACGACTACAACGATGCAATAGGTTATCAGGCGGGATACTACAATCAAACTGGGTACGGGAATGTGTTTATGGGATCCTCTGCTGGTAGAGGAACAGCCTTGAGAGCATCATCAGACTACAACGTAGCAGTAGGATACCAGGCAGGGTACAGCCTTTCAGCTGCTTCTGACTACAACATATTCTTGGGTTACCAGGCAGGGTACAGCGAAACCGGTTCAAACAAACTGTACATAGACAACAACAACGCCACAGGAGGTTCTGCGTTCATCTACGGAGACATGAGCTCAGACTTGTTAACCTTCAACGCCAACGTAGGTATAGGAAAAACGAATCCTACAGCATGGCTTGATATCTCAGGTGCAACAACTGCCAAACCTTCGATAAGAGTAGCAACAGGAACTGCCCCATCCAGCCCTGTAACAGGAGATATATACAATGACGGTAATCAGTTATTCTTCTACACCGGCTCTACATGGCAGGATCTCGGAGCTACGGGTGCAGGTGGAACTGCAACAATTGCAGGATCAGGTCTTGCAAACCAAGTCTCATTCTTCTCAGGCTCAACAGCCATATCAGGTTCAAACAACCTATGGTGGGATAATGCAACAAGTCGCCTTGGTATTGGAACATCCGGTCCTTTGTATAACCTTGATGTGGCAGGTAGCGCTAATGTAACAAACTTGTTTATCGCAGGAAGCCAAGTCACTGCAACCGCAACAGAAATAAATCTCTTATCCGGAAGGCTGGGAACTCTTCTTGATTCAACTAATGTAGGCTCGTACGCTGTAACCGCAATAACTGCAGGTTCAGGTCTTACGGGAGGTACAGGACCGGGAGCCACAACAATAAACATCGGAGCTGGAAACGGTTTAACCCTTGCTGCTGATTCCATAACAATAGATACCGATACAACAAGTACAACAGCTGTAACATCAAATAACTCAGGTCTTGAGGTGACATCCGACGGATTAAGACTTCTTGGAGGATGCGGAGCAGATCAAATACTTAAATGGAACTCAACTGGTTCATACTGGTACTGCGCGGCAGATGCAAACACAATATCGACAGCAACTATAGGCGGGTCAGGTCTTGCCACACAGGTTGCCTTCTTCTCGGCCTCAACTGCCATATCAGGTTCAAACAATTTATGGTGGAATGACACAACAGGTAGCTTAGGAATAGGTACTTCAGATCCTACAGCTAAACTTATGCTCGCAGGTTCAGCTGACACCGAGCAATTTGTAATAAAGGCTAATGCTACACAATCTAATAACCAGCCTTTAATCCAGCTTCAGGATTCGACCGGTACTCCTCTGCTTTCTCTACATTCAGATAATCAGACCAATGTATTCCTTGGTTACTCCGCAGGAATATCAAATTCAATCGGAAGTGGAACCGGCAATACATTCATTGGCTACTTTGCAGGATCTTCAAATACGACAGGTGACGGCAATGTTGCTATTGGTGAAAATGCGCTAATTGGCAACACCATAGGATACAACAATATTGCAATCGGCTCTAGTGCACTCTACTCTAACGAGAGTTGGAATAGTGGTGATGATAACATCGCTCTGGGTATGATGACGCTATTTAATAACAACATGGGTAACCGTAACATCGCACTTGGCTACAGAGCACTCCTTTGGAATGACGTGGGGAGTAGCAATATTGCTCTTGGGGCCGAATCACTTAATAGAAACGGGGGAGGAAATTCCAACATAGCTATAGGAGACGGAGCCTTGTATTGGACCAACGCAAACAACAATTCCACACTCGGTTACAACTCCGGATACTACAATACTACTGGAATCGGAAATGTATTTATGGGGTACAGTGCGGGAATTGGAACCTATGGTGCTTATAGTTACAACACAGCCATAGGGTATGAAGCAGGATACACTTTGTCAGGCGGCTCGAGTAAAAACATATTCTTAGGATACCGAGCAGGATATAACGAGACAGGGTCAAATAATCTTTACATAGACAACACCTCTTCACCCGCAGGAACCGCATTTATCTACGGAGACATGAGCTCAGACTTATTAACCTTCAACGCCAACGTAGGTATAGGAAAAACAGCACCTACTGCCTGGTTAGACATCGCAGCTGCAACAACAGCTAAACCTTCGATTAGAGTAGCAACAGGGTCTGAACCTTCAGCTCCTGTAACAGGAGACATATACAACTCAGGAACTGCCCTCTTCTACTACAACGGTTCTGCATGGAAAGATCTTGGTCTTGATACAACAAATACAGGAACAATAGGTGGATCAGGTGTTGCAAACCAAGTCTCATTCTTCTCAGGCTCAACTGCCCTATCCGGTTCAAACAATTTATGGTGGGATAATTCTCAAACAAGACTTGGTATCGGAACATCAGGTCCTTTAACCAACCTTGATGTCTCAGGAACTACTTGGCTTAGGGGCTTGTCAGCAAACTCAGGACTATTCGTAAATGAATCGGGAAATGTGGGTATTGGTACCACGGCACCAAGTTCCTTAGTGGACATAGCGTATATGGGTACGGCCGGAGCAAACCTTGACATACTGGAATTAGCCAACACAGTCTACAGCGGCACCCTTACGAATACTACTACATCGATACTATTTAAGCAGAATTTGGGTGACGACAACGCAGATGCCGGTCCTGCAATTTCTGGCAGAATTTCGGTAGGTGCAGAAAACGTCTGGGATATAAACACAGTAGGCAGTCGGGATTCATTTATGTCATTCCAAACTACATATAACGGAACGGTCGCAGAAATGGTGAGAATAACAAGCGAGGGATATGTGGGCATTGGAATAACGTCACCTCTGGCCAAGCTTGACGTGTCCGGAACAACATGGCTAAGAGGTCTTTCAGCTAACGCGGGACTATTTATAAACGCCAGTGGAAATGTGGGAATAGGTACAACTGCTCCTACTGCCTGGCTAGACATAGCAGCAGCAACAACAGCCAAACCTTCAATCAGAGTAGCAACAGGTGCCGAACCTTCTGCTCCTGTAACAGGAGACGTATACAACAGCGGGACTTCCCTCTTCTACTACAACGGAACAGCCTGGCAGGATCTTGGCCTTGATACAACGGGTACAGGAACAATTGCAGGCTCAGGTGTTGCTAACCAGATATCCTTCTTCTCGAGTTCTACCGCAGTATCAGGGTCCAACAACCTATGGTGGAATAACACAACCGGTAGCTTGGGAATAGGAACGTCAGATCCTACCGCTAAACTTATGCTCGCAGGTTCAGCTGACACCGAGCAATTTGTAATAAGAGCATACTCATCTCAAACACCCGCTAACCCGTTGATACAACTCCAATCCTCGACAGGAACTGCACTGCTTGACCTCACAACTGACAGTGTAGAAAACGTATTCATAGGAAGATTAGCAGGTAGCTCTAACACTGTAGGCGCAGGAAGTAGCGGACAATATAACACCTTCGTCGGTAGCGGCGCAGGAGATAACAACACGGCTGGATATCAAAATAGCACACTCGGAGCTTATTCCCTTTTCTCTAATACGACCGGGATCAACAATACTTCGATAGGAGTATACACACTCTTTTCAAACTCAACCGGCAACGATAACCTATCGATGGGTTTCCGAGCAGGCCAATATAATTCAACCGGATCCTACAATGTATTTCTCGGAAGCAACGCAGGTTTCGGAATCAACACAACGCAAAGAGCCGATTCAAATTACAATGTTGCGGTAGGAAACGAAGCAGGATACAGCTTATCAGCCAACTCCAGCGGCAACATATTCCTAGGTTACAGAGCAGGTTATAACGAAACAGGATCAAACAAATTGTACCTAGACAATGGGTCGGCTCCCGGAGGTTCTGCATTCATCTACGGAGACATGAACCTCGATCAACTAACCTTCAACGCCAACGTAGGTATAGGAAAAACATCACCTACTGCTTGGTTAGACATTGCGGCAGCAACAACAGCTAAACCTTCAATAAGAGTGGCAACAGGTGCTGAACCTTCCGCTCCTGTAACAGGAGATATATACAATGATGGCAACCAGCTTTTCTACTACAACGGGACAGCCTGGCAGGATCTTGGTGCTACAGGCACGGGCGGTGGAGGTCTCGCAGGCTCAGGAATCGCAGGACAACTAACCTTCTTCACCGGAAGCACATCTGTGTCAGGGTCTAATAACCTCTGGTGGGATTCTGCTCAATCTAGACTTGGTATCGGAACAACAGCCCCTGCGCAAGCCCTCGATGTTGCTGGCGACATACAAATAACTTCGCTGGTTCCAAAAATTACTTTCAACGAGACCGACCAAGTTGCGTGGAGTTATGAAATAAACGGAGATCAGTGGATTATGAAGCGCGACGGCTCTGACCGCATGGTCGTAAATAGCGCCGGTAGCCTCATAATGAAGGGCGATATTTCAAACAACGAAGATGCAGTAGTAAGAATGGGGGCAGCTGCAGCCGGATCCTCACTAGTGTTCATAAGCGGTAATACTAATAATGCAGCGTTAACTAGCGCAGGTTATTTCGGAATAGGGACGACAGCTCCTTTGGCGTGGCTTGATGTAAAGGCAGCAACAGCATCCGAAGCATCGGTGAGAATAAGAGCAGGAACAGAGCCTTCCTCTCCTGCAACAGGAGATATTTACAATGACGGCAACCAACTCTTCTACTACAACGGATCCGCATGGGTAGACCTTGGCGCAACCGGCACGGGCGGTGGAGGTCTGGCAGGCTCAGGAATAGCCGGACAACTAACCTTCTTCACCGGAAGCACAGCAGTATCCGGTTCCAACAACCTATTCTGGGATAGCGGAAACTCCAGGCTCGGGCTCGGCACAACCGCACCTGCTTCTCAACTTTCAATACTCGGAACCGACACAACAAACGGCCAATTTAGAATTAGCTACGATGCCTCTAACTACACCAAGTTCACAACCGATACAGTCGGTAACTTAACCTTAAATAACAACGGTACAAACGTGGTCAAATTCGGAGCAGCCAACACCGAATTCTACACACCTACAACCTTCTCGGCCGCAGGTGATGTCTCAATGGCCTACGACCTCATATTTACAAATGCAACCAGCTCAGAGCTCAGGTCATACGGCCCTCTTTCAATAACTGCAGGCGAAACTTACGGCAGCAGCAACCTAAACCTAAGAACATATAACTCGGGTGATATTGTTGCCGACCTTACAGGTACAGGTAGATTCAGACTAAATGGAACCGACTCCACAATACTCTTCGATACAAAGACCGCCACTGACACAGACTTCTGGATGGGTGTAGTAGATGACGCCGGCGGTGACGACGATGACATCTTCGTCATTGGAAAGGGTTTAACCAACAACACGAACAACTATCTGACAATAGCCTCTTCAGGATGGGTTGGACTAGGCCTGAATTCATCAAGCGCACCTTCTGCAATGCTCGACGTCAACGGAGGCGCAAGATTTAGAGGTATCGGTTCCAGTGCTTATGT
>MEWJ01000044.1:13638-28310 GCA_001773385.1 candidate division WWE3 bacterium RIFOXYD1_FULL_43_17
ATAGACAACGCCCTCGACAAAGTAATGCAACTAAGAGGTGTTACCTTCAACTGGCTTGATCCTACTGCTCCTAAACGCATGACAGGAATGATTGCCCAGGAAGTAGCTGCTGTCATGCCCGAGCTTGTGTTCCAAAACCCCAACGACGGGTACCTTGGAATGTTCTACGGCGAAACAACAGGCTTGTTAGTTGAAGCTACAAAAGAACTGAATACCAAGCTCCTTGCTATGGAGTCCGGTCTAACAATGACAGACGGTAATATAACAACATTCGAAGCCACCAGCGACAGCACGCTGACCAAGGTTAATACATTAGAAACCGACGTGGCCAACCTGCAAACCGAAGTGTTGTCAATAAAAGAACTCCTGGCTCAGGCCACTCCTCAGAGTACGGAAAGCAGCACCACGGTTGCTACTACACCCGAAGGAATGTTAGCCGAAATGTACAAGATATTTGAAGATCTTAAAGCATTCGTTGCCGCTCTCGGGTTATCAAATAATGGAAACGCCCTTGCGGTATCAACCGACCTTAACGTACTCGGAGAAACCACACTCTCTAACCTGACAGTAACCGGTGACATAAGCGCAGGATTAATGAAGATCGACACTCTCAACAACGTATTCGAGGTTGCCGGTCCTTCTTGCTACAACGAGCTGTTAGGTACATCGAATACAACTCTCTGCACCGATCAGACATTGTATCTCCAAAAATCATTGGCAGGAAATGTTGATGTCCTCAACGGAGCCTTACTGGTAGAACCTAACGGAAACGTTACAGTTAAAGGCACTCTGTTGGCTCAGAAAGTCGAGACCACCGATGTAACAACCGAAAACGTAACAATAAAAGCCGCCTCAAAGACAGTCGGAAGCGGGACTGTAGTAACAGGACAGACCCAGGCTGTCATAGACAACGCCCTGATAAAGACAGGTTCCAAGGTCTTCATAACAGCCACATCAAGCACCGGAGGACAGGCACTAATAGTTAAAGAGAAACTTGAAGGCGTATCATTCACGGTCGCCCTCGATAAACCTATCGAAACTGATGTAGCCTTCGATTGGTGGATCGTTAATGTCGAATGAAATTAACTTCCAAACCGTTTTGGACAGAGAAAACATTTTTCATATTCTGTCATATAGGAAGGGCAATTTTAAAAGGCTACAATTATATAAAGATTTTCGTAACTGCCATGAAAGAGGGAACAGATAACAAAGGAAAATTGAAAAAAGAGCGCACGAAGACAGTGGGTGCTGTTCATAAAACTGTGACCCATAGAGTAAGTGAGGTTACTTCCATTATCGGGGAAGCGGAAACAACCGGCGAGACAAAAACCGACTTCCGCACAATTTTTAATAAAAAATTCCAACTACTACAGTCAAAATTAGCGAACGTTACTAGAGCTCTAAAACTTAATTTGGGAAATTTTTATACTCAAAAACTGCCCTTTTTGAAAATTTCACGTTTTTGGAAATCCCACTACCCAACTTACAGAAAGTATTTCATACCAATCTCAGTGGGTATGCTTATAGTATTGGCACCGGTCGTGTGGTTGTCTATTAATAATCCTGACAAAGTGCTCGCCGACTGGTTCGACGATAACTGGCATTATAGGAAAAAAATTAACATCACAAATACCGGGGCGGCCGATGCCGATAAAAAAATATTGTTTGAAACTGACACCGCTACCTTGATAGGCGAATCCAAAATGCAAAACACTTGTGCGGATGCCAGGTTCACAGATGTAAACGGTCAAGTACTGAGATATTTTATAGACTCGGCTAACGGAGCCTGCAATACGAACTCCACCGATTTTTACGTGCTTTTGCCGGTAATTAACGTAGGGGACACCGTAGTTTACTTTTACTACGGTAATACTTATGTAGAAGCTGTGGCTGAAACAAGTCAGTTTTCGCAGGCTACTTTTAGCCCGGCAAGCAGTTCTACGGGCAGTGAAACTTTAGGCCCCGGTCCGGTAGCAAATTGGAAGTTTGATGAAGCTTACGATCAAAAGGAGAACACAAAGATTGAGCAGCAGTTGGAGATTATGACCACCCCCGCCTCCACCGTTTGGCTAAACGGGTCAACTAAGAAAAAGGCTGTTACTGTAACTAATCCTAACGCTTCCATCCTGACAAATTTTCAGGTTTCAGTGACTGTCGATTACGACTCAGACATGAATTCGGATTTTTCGGATATAAGATTTACCGACTCAGCAGGAACAGAGTTAGATCATTGGCTTGAAAGCAAAACTAACAATTCCATAGCTAAGTATTGGGTAGAAGTACCGACTCTTGCAGCGTCGACCACTACCTCAATCTTTTTGTTTTACGGAAATTCCGGAGCATCTTCGGCAAGCAACGGTGACAACACGTTCGCCTTTTTCGATGATTTTAGCGGAGCAGCTGTAGACACTAATAAGTGGATCGTCGTTGATGGGACAGGAATAACAGTGTCCGGGGGTGTCTTGAATGCCACGTCAACAACCGGATGGCTACAGTCAAATTCCGCGTTCAGCAAAGCACAACAGCCGGTCATTGAAACAAAAATTCAACACGTCTCCATGGGAACAAACGGCTACGCGCCTATAAGTACTTGGTTGAGTACTTCCGACACATTCGGAGGACTTATACACCCGGGGTCGCCATTTCAACTTTATTACCGAAACAACGGCTCGTGGACTTCTATATACAACAGCACACTAGTAAGTAATCTTCTGGTGCGCTTATCGGTTTACTCCAACTCCACAGCTGCCATATATTATTATAATTACGACACCGATGCTTTAGTTGCTTCAGCTACGGGTATTTCCAACTCTGTAGACAGTGAGCCAATTAGATTTATAAGACGCGAGGATAACACAGGTACCGGTCAGACTATCAACGTGAGTTGGGATTACATTCTGGTAAGAAGCGGGGCGACAAGTGCGCCAACAACTTCGGTAGACACTACGGAGTACGCTGATGGTAGCTACTACCCCAACGATGCCTCTCTGGGAATTGTATATTTTGACCCCAACAATTACAGTTCGGAATCCGTTTATCTGGAGTTTGTTGCAAGCACTGACGGGGGGTCGACTTGGGGGTTAATAAGATCGTCAGAAATTCAAAGCATTCTAGCAGCTCCCGCCGCAGGTTATACAGTAAGAATAAGGGGCGGAGATGGAACCAGCGAAACACCCTCGGTCGCGCTGGTCAATGCAACTAGCGAAAGTATCCTACACGAGCACGGGTTCGGAAATGCTGAAAATACCACGTTAATGGTTAGGGCGGCGCGGCTCATCATTAAACAGGAAAGCGGCGTAGGGATAACACAAACCGAAACGAAGACGGAAATATGCAGTTACGAAAGCACTACACAGGAAAATTACACACCACAAACAGACAAAAAAATATACAATTACGACTCTTCAAAATATAATCCAACCCCAACCAATACTTTTGAAGCTACTGCTGAAGCAGAACTAAGTAATGTGGGGATAGAGCAGCAGATAAATATTACTAACGGTCCTTACTACTCTTACACCAACAGTTATTTACCAACTGATAACTCGCTTGGGCTTGCTTATTGGGATGCAGATCAGTACCCGGGAGCCACCGTATACCTCGAGGTAGACTACTACGAGCCTTGTTGCTCCGACCCGTATATCGGACTATACACCGAAGCCGGAGCATCTGTGGCGACATTCCAGCTCGGTATGGGAGATAATAACTACCACAGGTACAGATCCACCGCATTAACTCTTACTGACGACACCGCTTACACAGTAAGGTGGCGGGGAGTAAGAGTCGAAGGATTGAACATACTTTTGGCAGCCAGATTCATAGTTATACAAACCGACACGGCAAAAATTACCGATACACAGACACAGGTAGAGGTAGGTGCAAGAGAAAAACATACCAACAGCACCTATGAATTTCTAAGCGACATGAAACCTTACTACTATGACTCCACCAAGTTCGATCCTGCTCCAACAACCTACTTTGAATCAACGGTAAAAACGCAGCAGCCTACTATAGAACAACAGGTAAATATTACTAACGGGCCCTTTTATACAAGATCTACATCATACGTTCCGACAGATAACTCACTGGGTACGGTGTATTGGGATGCTGACAAATACCCTGGAGCCACCGTATACCTCGAGATTGACTACTACGAGTGGTGTTGCTCCAACCCAACTATAGGAATATTTACTTCGGCTGGGACGCTTGTTACTGAGTTTACCCCTAACCTTGGAGATGGTATCTACGCAAGGTATAGAAGTGTCGCTTTATCTCTAACAGACAACACAGAGTATACGGTAAAGTGGAAAGCTGCTTCATACGACCATCCGCAGACTCTACTTTCTGCCAGATTCATAGTTATACAAACCGACACGACAAAAATTACCGACACACAAACTCAGGTTGAGCTGGGCTCCCGGGAAAGGTTTACAAATAACAGCTATGCACAACTCAGCGATCCGAAAAAATACTACTACGACTCCACCAAGTTTGATCCTGCCCCAACAACCTATTTTGAAGCAACAGTAAAAACACAACAGCCTACTATAGAACAACAAATAAACATTTTATCTAAATCCTATTTCACAACTTCCTCTTCTTATGTCCCTACTGACAACTCTCTGGGGCTTGTTTACTGGGACGCAGACAGATACCCCGGGTCTACAGTGTATCTTGAGGTCGACTACTACGAGCCTTGCTGTGCGGATCCGTATATCGGGCTATATACTGAAGCCGGAGCATCTGTAGCGACATTTCAACTCGGTATGGGAGATGGTAGTTACCACAGGTACAGGTCCAGCGCTCTGACCCTAACCGACAACACCGCGTACTCTGTGAAGTGGAGATCGACAAACACCACGAACGGAAGTACCCTGCTGGCAGCCAGATTCATAGTTATACAAACCGACACGACAAAAATTACCGATACGCAGACACAGGTGGAAGTCGGTACAAACGAGACACATACAAATAGTGCATACGCGCAGTTAGATACTCCTAAAACTTACCTATATGATTCCTCTAAATTCGCTCCGGCGCCTACCGCGTATTTCGAAACCAGCGTTAGGAGTGTGCAACCAATAATTGAGCAACAAATCAATATAATTACTAAGTCACAGTACTCAAACAACACTACATGGGTACCTACGGACAGCTCTCTGGGCATCGCTTATTGGGATGCTGACAAATACCCGGGGGCGACGGTTTATCTTGAGATAGATTTTTATGAAACGGAGTGGTTAGGTTACGTAGCATTACACAAAGCTGACGGAACTTACGTTGGTGAATGGAATGCAGACATGGGATCTAACTCTTATCATAGGATGAGGACCACGGCATTAACTCTAACCGACGACACAGGCTATACTGTGAGGTGGAAATCAGCAAATTCATTCGGGCAAACACTGTTAGCGGCACGTTTCATAGTAATACAAACCGACACGACAAAAATCACAGCAACCGAAACCCCTGTAGAAATAGGGGGTAATGAAACAACCACATCCGCCTCGTACGCAAACCTAACAGACAAAAGAACTTGGTTGTATGACTCAAGTAAATTTACACCTACTCCCACAGCCACTTTCGAAGCCACTCTTGCCAACGACACCGCCGGGCAAACCACTTACGCCGCTCTATACACTGACGGAGCGACGTGCTCTTCTCAGGTAACGGGAAGCGAAATATCTACAACCGGAACAGCTTTTACACGGGTTAGAAGCGGCAGTGTCACACTTTCCAGCGGAACCGAATACACTGTGTGCATCAAGGCAGGGGCTAATACCGCAAAAATCGCGAACGCCAAGGTGCTCCTTAGTCAATCGGATTCGGGAGGCATAACCGACACAGAGCTGTACCAACAACAAGTCAATTATCCTGTAACAGATGCGGATGCTACCTATACAAGTGCCTATAAATACACCTACTTCAACCCCGGACTATCACCAACTCAGAGCTCCTTCGAAGGCGGTACCTTTAACTACTTTTACGAAGCAACAATGAAGACATCTGCCGGCACAGGATACGCGAGACTTTACAACGCAACCGCGGGTACGGCCATAACCAACGGTGAGATAACAACCGCCTCCACGTCATATACGAGAGTTAGAAGCGGGAATATTACATCATACATGCCCGCGTCAACCCCACAAGATCTGGATACACAGGCTAAAAATTCGGCTACAAATACCACTTCTCTGGCAAATTCCTGGATTATTGTACAGGTATCAGACCTTTCTAATTCGGTAAATACGGTATACGCAGAGTTGTACAATCTCACAGACGGGGCTACAGTCAGCGGATCCGAGGTTACTACCACAACTGCAACCACAATAACACGTCTTCGAACTCCATCCATAACCCTTACAACAGGTAAAGAATACGTGGTAAGAACCAAATCCAGTAATACTTCGGGGCTTCCTTACTATGTGTACGGGGCAAAGATAATACTGGATCAGACAGACGCCAACGGTATTAGGGATCTCGAGCTTTATCAAATGCAGGTAAATTATCTTGCAACTGACGCCGATACTACTTATTCGAGCACTTACAGATATACAAGCTTTAACCCGAGTCTCAATCCAACTCAGAATTCTTTTAATGGCGGTACCTTTAACTACTTTTACGAAGCAACAATGAAAACATCCGCAGGAACAGGATACGCAAGGTTGTACAATGCAACCTCAGGTACGGCCATAACTAACGGTGAGATAACAACCGCCTCCACGTCGTATACGAGAGTTAGAAGCGAAGATATCACAGCGTACGTGCCTTATGCATCCGGATACCTGTCCGACGCGCAGGAACTGGATACACAGGCTAAGAATTCAGCTACAAATACCACTTCTCTGGCAAATTCCTGGATTATTGTACAGGTATCAGACCTTTCTAATTCGGTAAATACGGTATACGCAGAGTTGTACAATTTAACGGACAGCGTGACAGTTAGTGGATCTGAATTATCCACCGCAGCGATAAATACCGCTACGCGTTTACGAAGTTCCCCTATAACCCTTACAACTGACAAAGAATATGTGGTAAGAACAAGAACTAGCAGTACCGACGGTATACAGTACTACATAGCCAATGCCAAGATAATACTGGAACAGACTGCTGCCGGCGGTATAAGAGATCTCGAGCTATATCAGTTGCAGGTAAACTCTCTTATGACGGATGCTGACGCCACCTACACCAGCATGTACAGATTTACAAGATTTAACCCAAATATCAACCCCGTTCAAAGTTCCTTTGATGGCGGTACCTTTAACTACTTTTACGAGGCAACAATGAAAACATCCGCCGGCACAGGATACGCGAGGCTCTACAATGCAACCACAGGCTCGGGCGGCGCAGGCATCACTAACACCGAAATTACGACCTCCTCTACATCCTACACAAGGGTCAGAAGCGGAAATATAACAAACTATCTGCCTGCTGCATCAGAATACCTATCCGACGCGCAGGAACTGGACACACAGGTAAAGAACTCAGCGACAAACACCACGTCTTTGGCAAACTCCTGGATTATTGTACAGGTGTCGGATCTTTCAAATACGGCGAATACGGTATACGCGGAACTGTATAATCTAACAGACGGGGCTACAGTTAGCGGATCTGAGGTGACTACTAGCACGAGCGGAACTTCACGTTTAAGAAGCACACCTATCACACTCGCGACCGATAAAGAATACACGGTAAGAACTAAGATCAGCACTGAAGGTGTACCCTACTATGTAGCTAATTCAAAAATAATACATAATCAAACAGATACCAACGGTATCCGCGATTTGGAACTTGTGCATACATACAATACGGAGTCTGTTACTGATTCAGATGCCACATATTCACAGTCTTACCATTGGCATTCACACCCATACTTAAACTTTTCGGGAGCAAATGTTTCGTACTATTTGGAGTCTAACCTGAAAACATCGGCAGGCACGGGGTATGCAAGATTGTATAACACCACGGCAGGAGCCGCGATAACAGGATCCGAAATAACAACCGCAGCTACTTCCGGTACCAGAGTAAGAAGTGCTGATTTAACCCCCTATCTTCCTCTCACAGGGAATGAAATTGACATCCAATTAAAGAATTCGGCCACCAATACAACTACATCCATAACATCCGCGTATATTATCCAGGTAGCTAACTTAGGTGACCCGGAGGTACACGTCGCTTTATTTCCAAATGGGGCTAGCTGTACAAGCCAAGTCGCATCCAGCGAAATTACTTTTAAACCTTCGGATGGTATAAAAAGGACCACCTCCCAAACAATAAGCCTCGCAGATGGGGATTATATGGTATGCCCGGAAACCGTAAATGCTGCGACTCTTACCTTGTATAATGCTAAGGTAAACCACGTACAGTCCTATCCCCAAGGCGTAACCGATATAAGAACATTTAGATCTCTAAATACAGACCTAGAAACTGAGGCAACCAACACATACGCAAGAAAATACGAGTTGAATTCGTACGATCCCACAAAATTTACAGGGAACGTTACCGGGTCATTTGATGCCACAATCCTAGCAACAGCTACAACTGCTTACGCCGAAATATACAATGCTACCTCTTCAGAGGCTGTAGCTGGAACTGAAATGTCTACCGCTAGCACTTCGTACACTAGATTGCAAAAAACCATAACTACCTTACCAACTTCTGCTTCAGTCTTAGATATCGAGATTAAAAACAGCAGTACAAATACAACCAAGGTCACCGCATCTTGGCTGGTACTGGACATAAATAACGTACTTCCGGCGATAACGCATGACAGTAGTTCAAATAAACTTAACGGGCAGCTTGAAGGGCCTGTTTGGGAATCGGAAGAAAGGTGCATATCAGGTACCTGCCTTGCGTTCGACGGTATTGACGACTATGTTAAGGTTTTAGACTCTCCGAAGTTAGATTTCACGGCCGCAGACAACTTCACCATAAGTATGTGGTTCACGCAACCGTATTCAACCGCAGGCAGCACTGCTTTGATTTCTAAATACGAGTCTGCGGGTTCTGACGGAGGATACCAGCTTCGCGTCGGTAGTGACGGAAAGGTTGTGGCTGAAATTTCCGATGATAACACTACATTCCCCAAGGACTCTGCCACGAGCTCGGTTGCCTATAGAGATGGCAAATGGCATCACGTAGCCGTAGTAAAAAACGGGACAACCAGCTTACTACTTTACGTGGACGGGGTGCTGGAAGACACGGATAGCTCCATAGCCACAGCAGGAACCTTAGTAAATAACGACCTACTATATATAGGGGACTCATACGACGGAAGCACCGGAAACTGGAAAGGGCACATCGACGAAACAAAAATCTACCGTTATGCAAGAACGGACCAGGAAATCAAGAATGAACTCTTGGGGACAAACCCCGGGGGTACGACTGTGCTCGGAAAAAACGCTAATGCTACAATCAATAACGGGTTATTGGCACACTGGAAAATGGAGGAAACAGGTACCGATACATGCGGAGTTGGAACCACTGACGGTTGCGACAACACAAGCAATGGATACAACGGATATTGGGAAGGAAACGCAACCAGCAGTCCGGGAAAGTTGGGAGCCAGCTTGGCAGTAGATGGTACCGGCGATGCCCTTAGAGTAACACCGGGAGGCAGTGGCTTATCGGGTACATCTTTAACTTCAAGGATACCCATAACTTTTGATAATTCTGCTTCAACAGAAGATTTAACCAACTTCCCGGTACTCATAAAGTTGAATGCATCCAGGATAAATTACTCGAGAACCCAGGATTTAGGACAAGACATTAGATTTACGGACAGTGACGGGAGCACAGTACTAAGCTATGAGATTGAAAAATGGGACGAAACAGGTAATTCCTACGTCTGGGTGAAGGTACCAAGCATACCTGCAGGCTCGACCACAGATTACATATATATGTATTTTAACGATACCCTGCTTTCTGACGGACAAAGCTCCGAGAACGTGTGGGATATCAACCACGTAGGCGTCTGGCACTTAGACGAATCTTCAGGGACAAATATTGATGACTCGACCACTAACTCGAACGACGGTAGTAAAACCCTGGAAACCCAACCTGCTTATACGGCAGACGGTGCTGCTAACGGTGGGCATGTTTTCGATGGATCTAACAACATTGTAAGTATTCCCGACGATGCTACTTTCGATTTGGGCAATACTATGACTATAGAAGCATGGGTCAAACCCACCACCTGCGCAACCAGAGAGACAATCATAGGAAGAAATGATCAGTCCGGAGTAGTTCAGTTAGAAATTAACTACAGCAGTTGTGCAGTAGGCACGATTATCAGCGGTACGTATGTATCCTACACAGGGATAAACGCCTTAACTGCCGGAGAATGGAACCACATTGTTTATACCAGAAACGGGACCGGCGCTACACATAAAATCTATGTAAATGGTGTAGAAAAATCTCTTGTAACAAATGCCTCAAACAACTACTCAAATCCTACCGGTCCTTTTGAATTTGGAAGAAGAACCACAGCAGGTTCTCAGCGACTTACGGGCACTCTTGACGAGGTCAGGATGTCGAATATCGTCAGACCGGCAGACTGGGCAGAGGCTACATACCTAACAACAACAGACGCCTTCAATACATACGGTACCGAAGAAGCCTACGTACCGGACTTCAATGTTTCCGGTGAAGTAACGGTTTCAGGCTGGTACTACCCCACTACTCTAGACTCGACCACAAAATACCTAACCTACGGAAGCGGCACAACCAAGGCCATGTACATAAAAACAGACTCGGCAAATGCCGGGAAGCTTCTCTTCTCGACTAACGGAACTGATGAAGGAACCTCCGTGTCCACACTTTCGACGAATAATTGGTATTACATAGCACTTGTCGGAGATTCCTCCGAAACCAGACTCTATATAAACGGCTTATTGGATTCAACAGTAACTAACACCACCGCGATCTCCGATTTAGAGTCTTTCTATGTCGGAAACGACAATAACCTATCAACTAACGGTTTCATAGGAAAAGTGGACGAGGTCAAACTTTACAATACTGCCCTCGATGATTCAAAAATTTCTGGTACCTACAGCTCCCTGAAACCTCCTCTTGCTTACTACACATTTGACCAAAAAAACCCTACGGGAGTATTCGATATTTCAACAAATAATAACTCCGGAACTTGGGCCGGATCCTCTACCGAACGCTATGCGACAGGAAAATTCGGAAGTGCCGGAATATTCGATGGTTCCACAGACTACGTAACAGCATCCGACACTCCGTTCGACATTACTACCGACTTTACCCTCGAATCCTGGGTGAATCTCGGCGCCGCAGGTTCTGCTCCCTACAATGTAGTAAGTAAACATGGAGCTGCCGGCACAGGGGGCTATTCCCTATTTGTCGACACAAACGGAGCCGTAAACTGTCTGACCGATAATGGAACGTCAGAGACCCTAAGTAAGACCGCTGATTCCGCTGTAACCCCGGCTTCCGGATGGCTTCACCTGGCGGCCGTAAGGGAGGGAACTTCGTGCAAAATTTATATCAATTCTGAAGACAGGACGGCAACCGCAGGAACACACACTACCCTAACCACCAACGCATTAACCCTACGACTCGGTTCCAACACCTCAGGCGAAGGATTCTTTAAAGGGCAGCTGGACGAGGTAAAAATATACGATTACGCGTTATTTCCAAGAGCTATTTTAATAGACTATAACGGCGGGCACCCCATTCCCGGCTCCCCTGTCGGAAGTGCCAAAGGCTGGTGGAAAATGGATGAGGGGTATGAGAGCACCGCTCATAACACCGGTTCTTCCGGCGGTGCAAACGACGGAACAATAACCGGAGCCACATGGTCTTTGGAAGGAAAATATGACAGAGCTTTAGACTTTGACGGTTCAACAGATTACATTACCGTAGCAACAGGCGAAATAGTTGATCAAAACACTGTAACTATAGAAGCCTGGATCTACCCCACGAGTGTAACTGGGGCTCACGATTTTACTATACTTGCCCAAAACGATAACGGGGCGGGATACACAACTCACAACTTCGGAATTTCTGGTTCGACGGGCAAACTTATGTACGATAACGAACTTCCTTCTAACGGAGTACTAAATGGAGACACGGTGCTTACGGCCAGTCAGTGGCAACACGTAGCGGTTGTGAGAGATGCCGACAGCGTGACCTTTTACTTGAATGGTGTGAGCGACGGAAGCGGAACAGGCGAAGCCAGATCCAGCGCGGCCAGTGTAGACAACACTTTAATAGGGGCAAGATACTATTCGGGGGCAGCCCAACATCAGTTCGCTGGAAAACTCGACGATGTAAAAGTTTACACCGTAGCTTTGAGCGCTTCGCAGGTTGCTCAGACATACAACCGGGGAAAGGCAATGACTTTCGGTTCATTGTCCACAGATACCGCCGGATTACCTTTAAATTCAGCCAAGTCTGCGTACTGTGTTCCGGGAGATGCTACATCCTGTAACGCGCCTGTGGCCAACTACAATTTTGATGAAAAACAGGGAGCATACATAAACGACGTGTCAGGAAACGCCCATCAGGGTACCCTGGAAAACAGTCCTGCCTGGACGAACGGAAACATGGGAGGAGCTGTGGAATTCAACGGAACTAACAACTACGCCACCATCTCAACCGGGGAGCTTGTCGCTCAGGATAACATCACGGTTGAAGCCTGGATTTATCCCGGCAAAGTTACTGACGCTTCCAACGCCTTTACCGTATACGCCCAAAACGATACCGCCGCCGGAAATGTAACCCATCTTTTCGCCATAGATAATACTAACGGTAAACTAATGTACGATAACACCGGGCCCGCAAACGGAGCCATAAATGGCAGTACTGCCCTCGTCGCAAATACCTGGAACCATGTGGTCTTTACCAGAAACGGCACCTCCGTGAACTTCTACCTAAACGGCAAGAGCGATGGTTCGGGTACCGGTGAGACCAGACAAAGTTCTGCCGACGTAGATAACACACTGATAGGTGCTAGGTATTACTCTGGTGCTCCCCAGCACAAGTTTATAGGGAAAATTTCAAATCTTACCGTATTCAACTACGCCAGAAGCTTGCCTCAAATTGCCTGGGATTACGACAGAGGCGGCCCATCTCTATGGTGGAAACTCGATGAGTGCCAGGGACTTGTGGCCAACGATTCCAGTGAAACCGGAAGCCACGACGGAGTCATAACCATCGGTTCAGGAGGTGATAACGCTTCGGAAGGCTCGTGTGAATCTTTACAAACGGATGAGGCTTGGTACAACGGCGAGTCAGGAGAGATAAATGCAAGCCTTTACTTTGACGGTTCGGATGACTTTATAACTCTGGGAACCGGTCCCTCGACCTACTCAATGAGCCTTTGGGTAAAACCATCCTCTACTACTCAATCCATAGTAGATCTCGGAGGCAGCCACACCTTAACCGTTTCGGCAGGAGCAATTTCCGCCGGAGGCTTTTCAACTCCGACAATCTACGTCGACGGGTACCAAACAACAACCCTGCCCGATACGAACTGGCACCAAATAACCGTTGTGACAAGTACTCCCTTTAACACAGGAACAGTCACCTTGGGCAAAATAGGTGGCGCTTTATACACAGGACAAATAGACGAGTTCAAACTCTTCTCCTACCCCATGACCTTTATACAAGTAAGAGACAACTTTGCACGTGGCGCCGCGACCCTATCCCATTGACATCCCCCCGTTTTCTATCTAAACTACCCCTGTAGCCAAAGACAGCAAGGGCTTAACAGCTTAATTATCTTGCCGAGGTAAACCTTAATTTGTATATTTTGTGGTTTATAACTCACCGTCTTTTGGTGGGTTTCTTTTTTACGTTAGGGACCGGCAAGTACAAAAACCGCCCCCTTCCAATAAGAAACCCTGATTACATCGTAGGAGGTGTATACCAAGCAAAATGGAAAAAATAAAGACTACCGGAAAAATTAAAAACGCTGAAACAGTAAAAAGCCTAAAGGAAAAGGTCGCCAAAGCTAAATCTATTGTTTTTGCCGATTACCGCGGACTGTCAGCCGGTAACGCCAATGACCTTAGAGCTAAGTTGAAAGCGGAAAATTCCGAGATGCTCGTTATTAAAAACACACTTCTTAAAGTCGCCCTTGAAGAAGAAAAGATAAACACGGACGACATTAAAAAGGACCTGGAAGGCCCTACAATGGCTGTCTTCTCGTTCGAAGATGCAATCTCACCTATTAAGACCCTCTTCGAATTCGCCAAGAAGCTGGAGCTTCCTAAGATTAAATCGGCCCTAATTGAAGGGGTCTACGCTGACTCAGCCAGAGTCGAAGTAATAAAAAACATTCCTTCAAAAGAAGTTTTACTCGCTCAGATGGTCGGAAGTATGAAATCACCTTTAAGCGGATTTGTGAACGTTTTGGGAGGCGTGCACAGAAAATTTGTGTATGCTCTCGATGCTATTGCTAAGAAAAAGGACAATTAACTAATTATTTATTAACCCTTGAAAGGGGGTGCGGTTTTAATATGGCAGACGAAAAAGACATAAAGTTAGGCGCAGATGCAAAAAAAGTTATGGAGATGGTCGAAAAAATGACCGTTCTCGAACTTAACGATCTCGTAAAAGCTCTTGAAGAAAAATTCGGAGTTACAGCGGCAACTCCTATGATGATGGGGGCAATGATGCCCGCAGCCGGTAACGGTGGCGAGCCA
>MEWJ01000044.1:28369-57868 GCA_001773385.1 candidate division WWE3 bacterium RIFOXYD1_FULL_43_17
CAAAATCTCAGTTATCAAATCGGTTAGAGAGATCAACCCCGCGCTCGGTCTTGTAGAAGCTAAAAGTCTCGTAGAATCTGCTCCTAAAGCAGTTCTCGAAGGAGCTAAGAAAGAAGCAGCTGAGGCTGCAAAGAAAAAGCTCGAGGAAGCAGGAGCAAAAGTAGAATTGAAGTAACATTCGATTTTACGGTTACCAAGGAAAAAAGAAAACGCCTCTACGGGGGCGTTTTTTGTTGGCTTTAATTAATGGGTGCCCGTTATATCAGGCTCAAAGTTTCTTTTTCGTAACATTCTTTGACATGAACTGACAACGTTTTTGCGGCATCTTCGGGAGTCGCCTTGTCGCTGACCCAGATTCCCGCGCCAAGTTCCAAACCCCCCAGTACTTTGATATGAGCTATAAAACCTACGTGCCAGTGATACGGTTCGTACCTTTGATTGTGAATCCAAAAGTTTCTGTCCGGCCTGCCGAAGAGTACATCGTACGCGTAAAGGGCGGCTTTCATTATCCGCGCAAAGTCGTTAATCTCAACCTCGTCCATATATTCAAAATTCGGCCTGTGGTTTTTGGGTATCAAAATCATTTCATAACTCCATCTGCTCGCTTCAGGAACGAGCAACGCAAAGTGCTTTGATTCGTATACAAGGTTAGTTTCCATTAATCCATCTTTTACAGCGTCGCACCAATAGCAGCTGTTTTTCTCATTGACGTATCTCAACGCCTTATTCTTCTCCATCTCGATTATCCCCGGAAAGCCCGGAAGCGCCACAATCTGTGAGTGTGGGTGTAATATCGATGCTCCCGCTTTACCGCCGCGGTTGTTAAACACCATAACTTCTTTACCCTGGGAGGTGTAATAGTTGGTGCGGTTCAAAAATGCCCGCACAATTTTGACGTTTTGTTCGTGGTCGAAATCCGGAATATCTTTTTCGTGGTCGGGGCTGTGAACTACTATCTCGTGCGACTCAGCCAGAGGAAATTTGTTTGGAAATACTCGGACATTCCAATCGTCAGCATCCTGGTAAACGGCTTCGGGAGTTAGGGATTCACTACCTCTACAAAAAAAACACGTCTGCGGCTTGTCACTTTTGGAAGGTTCGGGTTTTTTGCCTGTTGCCCCCGTTTGATCCGCTCTTTTAGCTCTGTTTGTCGCCAGTATAGTTGGAGTACCTGTAAGTTCGTCAAAAATAAATTTGGGCATGGACAGTTTAGCTTAAAATTCTTTCGTACAACTTCTTGTATTCTACCGCACTTTGTTCCCAGCCGAAATCCTTTTCCATAGAAGCTGTAATCATCTCCTGCATTTTATCTGTGCCATAAACATCCAGGGCTTCTTTCATGGAAGTTAATAACGCCTCAGATGAATACCTATTGAAAACAAAACCGTTTACTCCGTTTGTGACAGAGTCTTTAAGACCTCCGACGTTATGAACGATAGGTAGCGTGCCATACCACATAGCTATCATTTGTATAAGTCCGCAGGGTTCATACCTGGACGGGACTACAAGGAAGTCGCTGCCCGCGTACATTAGGTTTGCAAGTTCGATATCGAACATAATATTGCACGAAAATTTGTCACTGATTGTCTTATCTCGAGAGAGCATGAGGAGTTTTTCTTCCCACTTTTTGTCCCCGCTACCGAGCAGCGTAAATACTGACTCACTTTTAAGTAATCCGGGAAGACTTTCGAATAGAATGTCGAGCCCCTTTTGGAACCCGTCTATCCTGCCAACGAATGAAAAAATAGGCGCGTCGTTGTATTTTGCGTCGATTTTTAATCGTTCGAGTAGAGCTTTTTTGGCTTCTTTCTTTCCTGCCGCTACAGAGTTTATGTCGTAGTTGCGGGGCTGCGCTGAATAATCTATTCCGTTTAGAATACCGCTCAACCGTCCTTCTCTAGATTTCAAAATATCTTCTAACCCGCTTCCGAATTCTTTTGTCAGAATTTCTTTGGCGTATGAGGGAGACACTGTGTTTATATGGTCGCTGGAGGTCAGCCCCTGCTGCATCATATTGAGGTCACCGTCGGCAAGATCCCAGTCTATCAGGGGGTGTTCGCCCGGAACAATTCCCGTGTCTCGTAGTAATGCCGGCCCGCCTATACCCTGATAGTTTAGATTGTGTATTGTAAATAGAGTGCGTGGCCGTTCGTTGCCTAGTTCGTCTTTTAGCATCTCCGTAATCAACCCCGTGTGCCAGTCGTTGCAGTGAACAATATCGTAGGTGTTGAAGGAAGATTTGACATACTCCACCACGGACTTGTTAAAAAAAGCGAACATTTGGGTCTCGCTAACGTTATTAGCAAAAAAATTAGAACCTCCGGATACAAAATACTCCTCATTTTTTAATAAATAGAGGTCAACGTTAGATTCCGGAAGCTTGGTTTTGAAAACCTCGACTACATTATTTTTATTTGCAAAAGGAACATGCAGATCGAAGCTTTTGTATAACTCTAGTTTTTCGATTTTTGCTGAAGGAAAAAAAGGAACTATAACATCAACATTTACGGATATTTTTTCTAAAGCTTTCGGGAGTGCACCGATAACGTCTCCCAGACCACCAATCTTAATAACAGGCGCTACTTCCGAGGCAGCAAGAAGTACTTTCATAAAGGTAATGTTAGCAGAAAAAAGTGATTCAACAACTAGCCTCTTTGCTCAGGCTGTCCGCCGCGTATCTTATGATATTTCTTTGTATATTTATTAAGGATTTTCTCTACCTCTTCATTTCCTATCTCAAGTCTCAAAAGGTCTATCGCGTTGATCATGTCATATACGTCCAATTTATTTTCGAGTTTGAACAACGCGTCTCTCCAAAGTACAGCTTTCTCGTATTCCCTATTTTTTACCGCCTTAGCTTCCTCTTCCTGAATCATATGTATAAACCCTTCCCAGACACCTCTCTGATGTCCTCCTTTGTCATAGGTTCTTTCTTTGAACGGGATTCTAGTTGCCTCGTTTTGTTCTTTTGCCATCTGCCTAACTTTCCCTGTGCGTTGCCATTCAAACGCAGTGGACACAATCAACTGGTAGAATTTTTGGGCCTTGCTTATGTCACTATCTGAAATATCCTGAATATTTTTTACGATATCCAGGAATCTGAATGCTCCCTGCTCAATCATCTCAAGACTCCACCATGGTTTGGCAGACGCCCACCAAAAGTGGTCGCTGGACATAGCGACATCCATTTTGCTTTTTAGCTCATCGTAATTATCCGAGCTTTCCGGAACTTTATAAAACAGATCGAGAACAAATTTAAAAAAATCCCATTGGTAACCGTGTATTGGGTTAGACATGTCAAGCCATGACAAAAATTGAGAGCCTCTTTCTATATCCTGAGGACTGCTTGCCCACGTGGATTCACAAGGCACGACCGTTTCAACAGCCAGATCCTTGGAGTAAGTGCTCAAAAAGTCACTGATTGACATTGTTGAGTATGGTTCTTGGGAATTGATTATTTCACCCAGAAGACTTTCCAGTCCCGGCCGGTGATGTCCGAATGTTTCACCGTCCATACCGGAAACTACATATTTGTTGGACAGCATGTCTTTTATAGCCGGGTCGAGAGTTTCTTTGCTCCTCACTACAGCACTCATAACCAAGTTACTTAAACGCCTGTTTCTGAAAAATACCGCTATGTTGCTGTCTTTTATACGATACAGTTTATCGCCTGTAGGGAAAACGGCCTCTTTGTTATAAGCGATCTCGTCCAGGATCAACCACCTATACCCCAGCTCTTCAAGCATGCCCGGAAGAAATTTTGCATACGCCATTTCGGGTGGAAAAAAACCGGCCTTTTTGTAAGCATCTCCAAAATAAAACTGCAGAGTCTCTTCGTTCTTTACTACCTGTCTGTAAACCTCAGCTTCCGGAACAAGAGGTATGAAAGCATGGTACTTACAAGAACCTGTGAGTTCTATCTTACCTTCTTCCAAAGAGTTTTTTATCAAACCCATTAATTCGTGGTAGCCGTTGTTGTCGAGAAGCTCTAACAAAGAACCTGAAATATTGATCGATTGCTTGCCAAACTTTGACGCATTTATAGTCTTTAGTACGGGTAAGTACGATTGGGAAACAACGGCCTCAAGAATATCTCGTTGCTGGTCGGCCGGCTGATAGAAGTGAAGGAAACTTAGCCATTTCATTCTACGATTCTAGCATAGATGAAATGTCTTGCACCAATGCGAGTATCTTATCTTTCTCTTTGCTGTCGGGAGTACTGTTGACCAAGTCCCTAGCATAAGCTAAAGATTTCTCGACCATCCCTCTATGAAAAAGCACGGGATTTCCGAGTATGGCCTTCTTCGAAGACCACCAGTATTTATCGCTATGTTCGAATTTCATTATCCAAAAAAGTCTCTGTAAGTACTGTTTAGTTTCTTCGCTGGTATCTGACATACTTTCATAGAACCACAACGGCTGGGCAACCGAGTCGTGGTTCTCTCCATTTCCGTTAATGCTGTGTTGAAATGCACCTAATATTTTTTCTAAGGAACCAAGATTTTCCTGTAGATCGTTTCCTGACCAGTATGGGTAAGCATCCCCTGTAGACATGTCTTCGTAACTAGCGCCCCATGTTGACTCCAATACATGCTCAATATTTCTGGCTTTCATTTCTGGAAGTAGATGACAAACAGTGCTAAAACTTCCGCCCTTTGCCGAAACCGCGTCAATAAGATCTTCCAACATATCTAAGCCCGATGTATTGTGGTGTCCGAACGTTTCCCCATCTAAAGCTATTACCTGCGTGTCCCCGCTTGTAAAAATAGCGTCTAAAAGCCGGTCTATTGAGGAACCTCTATAAAAAGAGAGCATGTCACTTAACCTCTTGTTTCTTGACACAATCTTTACACCCAGATCTCCGTACGTATTATAAACAGGCTCGTATCCTTCGTATGACAAATTTGGGATTGCTGTCTGATCCACAAGTATCCACTCGTAGCCGAGTTCATTTACTAAAGAGACAACTTCGGAGTTTATGGCACACTCAGGAGCAAAAAATCCCCCGATGTTTTTTGTCATAACTGCAGCTTCTCCTTCAAAACCTGTTCTGCTGCCGAAATAATACCCAAGGGCGTACTCGTTTAATACAATCTGTTTCTCTGCTGATTCTATTGAAAGCTTTGTAAGCAACGAATGGTATGCGGCAGTACCAGTGAGTTCAATACGCTCGGCTGCATAAAGGTCCTTCACGTCCGATATCCAGTCTCCGTAACCGTATTTATCCATCTGCTCAAGCAAACTCAGTGGAATATTTAACGTTAAAGAAAGATTTCTTTTTGATTTGATAAGTTTAATAAGGGGGCGGTAGCACTGGGAAAATATCTTTCGGAACATCGCCTCATCTTGTGTAGGTGGTTGGTATAAGTGTAAAACCAGGGCTATCTTCACCCGCGTATTATGAGATAGAAGCGGGGTGTTTGTCAAAGATTTCTTTTTAAAATTAACACAAGTAGCTTAGAAAACATGAAAAGTGCGTTTCGCATCCGGAAAAATTAAAGGGTACGATCCGGGAGGGACGGCTTCTTATACTCCTGCCCACAGCATAAGAAACTTTAGTGTCCCCCTCGGGTCGCACCCGTTAATGCCGAAATCCTATCAAAAAGTTATAGGTTTGTCAAACCTTCCAACGCGGAGAACGAACTGTGGGGGTTTTCGTGAAAACTTTTAGTGGTTTCGTAGAGTTTTGCGTATTCCCGCGCGCTAAACTCCCAGCTGTAGTCAGTTTTCATAGCGTTCGCCTGCAAAATACGCCATAACTTGGTGTTCTTATGCAATTCCACTGCCCTGATTATCTTTCCAAACAACGCAAACTCGTCAAAATCGTTAAACAAGAACCCGGTGCCAGTTTGTTTTATTGTGTCGAAATTTTCGACAGTATCTGCCAAACCACCTACATTTCTGACAATAGGAATGGCTCCGTAGCGCATCGCTTCAATTTGAACAATTCCGCAGGGCTCAAAACGGGATGGATACAGTATGCAATCCGCTCCCCCGAACACCAACCTGGGTAATGTAAAATTTGCGTACGGGTGTATGCCAACTTGCGTCGGGAACTCATTCTTCAGGTTATTTAGTCTTTCTGTCAAACCCCAATCACCTGCGCCAACCTCGACAAATTGAACGTCATACTCTTTCAGGACATGGTGCATAACGGTAGTTATTAAATCGACACCTTTCATGAAATCAAGCCGTCCCACAAAAGCAAATAACATTTTCTCAGGATCAACTGTAACATCGAATTCTTTCTGAAGAGCCTTTTTATTTTCTACACGCAATTCTATGCTATTCGCGTCGAAATTCTTTGGCAGCAATTTATCAGTGCTAGGGTCGAACTCATCGTAGTCAACGCCGTTCACGATACCGAACAATTTTCCCTTGAGCTCCGAAAGTAACTTATCAAGACCTTCACCGAATTCAGGTGTTAATATTTCTTTAGAATACGTCCTGGACACCGTATTTACTGCGTCAGCAAAAATTATTCCTCTCCTCATGTAATTCAAGGTAGTAACTCTGTCTGAAAATATCGAGCCTATTACGGACTTACCGTCGTCGTAGTTCATCTCGGAAACATGTCTGTGATCAAAAATACCCTGGTATGCCAGATTATGAATAGTTAACAGCGATGATATGTTTTTTAGAACGGGGTCGTTTTTATATATGGTTTTTAGATAAAACGGGATGGACGCAGCATGCCAATCGTTGCAATGTATGACATCCGGGACAAAGCCTCCGCGCTTTACAAACTCAAGAGCACCCCTTGAAAGTAACAAAAACCTAGTAGGATCGTCCGAATACCCGTACACATTTGCCCTTTTTTCAAAATACTCCTGATTCTCTAAAAAGAAGAATTTTACCCCGGAACCATTTTCATAGTATTTCACGTTGCAAACAAGTTCGGGATTAATCGCATCATCCGTTGGGACCGCTAATCCTTCCATAGCCATCTTCATGGGATATTTTTGTTCGTCTATTAAACCGAACTTTGGGATGAATACGGCTACCTCGTAGCCTAGTCCTGTCAACGCCCCTGATAAATGTCCGATTACAGAACCTGCGCCTCCCACAGAGACGTAGGGCTGCGCTTCGGTGGCCACCAACAATATCTTGTGAACTTTTGGAGATTTTTTACCGGCCATATGCACCAATGATACACGCGCCCAGGTCTTTGGGCAAATTTCCCAACCGCTAAGCGCGTGTATAAATTCCTATTATTATCCGGTAACCTTGCTACAAGGCCTTAAAGTATCGACTCAGCTTCCTCTATGAGCTCGCTGTCGCCGTGTTTTCGTATGTCAGCCAGCAGCCTACTCTTCTCTGCAACAAACAGTCCGTGCAACTCTTCGCTGGAAGCATAGAGATCTTTGTCATCGTTGGTCATGATACAAAGCTGAGCATTGTTTTCGTCGGACGGTGTCAGCATCAAAATCCTCTCGAAAAAATCCTTGTCCTTAGATTTGACGTACACGTGCAGTAAAGAAAATGGCTTTATAGCTTTGAATAGCGAAAGCCCCGCATTCATTGTAAAAGCGTAGTCTAAACCCGAGTTTCTCGAAGATTTATCTATGTTTTGAGCAATATCTTTCAATCCACCAAGTCTACTTCTGTAAAAGAACAGTTGGCTCTTAGGTAACACCGGTTCCTGCTCTGTTATGCTCGCGAAAGTCTCCCTCTCTTCCATCACGGGCTCTTTGGAGGAGGCTTCTACTCTCTTAGCGTTCTCCTCGTCGAACTTTTTTGCAGCTTCCCTGAACTTAGCCAGCCAATCTATCGGCTCTTCTTCGACGGGAGCTTCTTTTTCCTTAACCTTTTCTACCGGAGCCGGAACTTCTACTTCAACTTCTTCCTCCTCTTCGGGCTCAACTTCTACCGGTTCAACAACAGGGACTTCTTCTACCTTTTCTTTTTTCTTAGGTTCCTTTACCTCAGTCTTAATTGTCTCTTTAGGCAGCGACTGTCCTGCTTTTTCTTCCGCTCCCCCGGGATATAAAAAGTCGAGGATGTTCTTCTTTGTAAATCTATGACGACCTGTTGCAGTTTTAACTTCTGCCTGCAATTTGTCCTCCTCGATATATCTGTAAACGGAACGAAGACTTACACCCAAAATATCTGCCACTTCAGTAGACGTATAAAGTTTATCTTCAAGATTTATCATATTTAAATGTAAACACTTGTTGTATAACGTGTCAACAGATGAATGTTGTTGCAATAGTGATTCCTATTTGCTTAAAGATGCGGGAATTTTACTTTAGCGAAGAGAAAAATACACGTAAAGGGAACAGAGGAAAGGCCCTGACAATTCGAGAAAAACGCCACGGTTGAGTACACAAACGAAACAACCACTCCATGTTGACTTGGGTAATTTTGTCGCTTGGTTTCCTACTAACACCTGACAAATAGTCAAAAGTTCCGCCCACACCCACCCCAATTCGGCACGGAATCTTGCTTATATTTCTGAGAATCCATGCTTCCTGTTTTTTATGACCGTAGGCGACCAAGATAAAATCCAAAACTTCAACGCCTGTCCTAGTCATACATTCTTTTATGTATTTGAGAGTACGTTCGTCATCTTCTTCTTTGTAAGAAAAACCGGATGATGCGCCGATAACATTTACGCCGGGGTAATCTTTTCGTATTTTTTCAGCTGCAATGTTAGCAATGTCTTCTGAGCCCGAAACCAACAGCTCCCCTTTCCAATCCCGTACCATGCCTCCTAGTAAAAATACTGAGTGTCGCTTAGCCGCCGAACTTTTAAAAATTTCTTCGCTCAAGCGGACTCCGGTAACTTTGGGGGCAAACTTCATAGTTTTACTGAAGGAACCTAAGGCAGTTTCCAATCCTGCGGCAAGTCCGGCAAAAAATCTATATGTACTGTTTCCCACAATCCCGGACATCTTCTTCAGATAGTAATCAGCCATCACAACTCCAGATCCGTCCGGTAATGATAGGTCAGCATTATTTATCATTTCTCTAAACTCCGGATCTTTCTGAGCCGACATAATAAATTCGGGGTTCGTTGTACAGATGTAGTGAGAGCCATTTTGTAATAAGTCGCTTTCTATCTTTTCCATAACAGCTCCAATGCCACAATCCATGTCCACGTTTACCCCCAATATGTTTGTTCGTCTTCCACATGCCATATAAGAGTAATTATACATCGGTAGCACGTAAGCCTGAAAATCCCCACCAGGAAACCCCCTTTGAACCCGTAACCTGCCCTTCCGGAAACGTTAAAACTTTATCTCCTTTTTCTGGTAAAATGGGCAGTATGAGTGCCGAAAAGAAGAAAAAGATAAGCATTTTAGAAAAAATATTAACTATTGCAGTAATAATGAGCGTAACATCCGCCTTGTATCTTTACACGTCCGGCTACAGACTGGACAAAGGCAAAGGAAACACCATAGATCTGGCAAAAACAGGTATGGTGAGTGCCAAGTCTATACCAGAAGGAGCCAGCGTCTATCTTGATGGAAAGCTAATGACAGCTACCAACGATACCCTATCCGGAATCGCACCCGGTAAACATAAGATAAAAATTGAGAAAAAAGGTTTCGTTCCATGGAACAAAGAAATAGAGATATACGAAGAGCTAGTAACAGACATTACAGCGGTACTCGTATCCCAAAGCCCCACGCTCGCGCCCCTAACTAACACAGGAGCAAAATACCCAAGCATCTCTCCCTCTCAAAACAAAATAGCTTACTTCTCTGAGGATGGTGAAAAACCCGGAGTTTGGGTCACTTCATTAAACGGAGCGGGAATAGGTCTTTTCAGAAACACTTCCGTAATGGCTGTGCAAGATACAAAATTCGTAAAATACTCTCAAGGTAAAGGCATAGAGTGGGCGCCGGATGAAACTCAGCTACTTATACAGGCGGCAAACGACACCTATTACCTGGTGGACATGGCTTCTAATACTGCCTCAACCACATCTACCCCTGACAAAATAAGACAGGATTGGCAGAAACTATTACTGGAAAAAAGAACGGTTTTGGTCGAAAAACTTGAGGTGCCTGAAAATATTAAGCAACTGGCTCTTTCCACGAGGGCTATCTGGGCGCCGGATGACAAGAAATTCCTTTACACGGTTCAAGCCGGAGACACATTGGAGTATAGAACTTACAATTTCGAAAGACCCATTCCAATAGGTGAAAAAATAGAAAACACAGCCTTCGTTACGGTATTAGCCGATGCCCAACCTAAAGTGTCCTGGTACTCAGACAGCTTTCACCTGATACTCGTTGAGGGCAACACCGAGCAGGATAAAAGAGGAATAATCTCGCTAGTGAGGATTGACGGAACGAATAAAGTTGAAATTTACAATAATACCCTTATGTTCAACTCGGTTTTTGCAGTTCCTTCCGGAGATAAAATAATAATCCTAACGTCGTTCAAATCAGGTGAGCAAACAGATCTCTACACGGTGGGAATAAGATAATCCGGGCGGAATCCGAAGCTACTTGTAAACAACATCCTTCAACACGGCCGTTACCACATATCTATTAATTGTCGTTCCCGGAGGATCGCACGTTTGTAGAGTAAGAACCGGTTCAATAACTGGGCGGAGCAACGGCTGGGTGTTCCAACCTTTGGCCACTTCCTTGTTCATAACTTCATAGATGTAGTCATCGCCCTCGTAAAATACGTGGACTTTATCACCATAATTTAGCTTTCTTAAAAGGTTGAACACCGACGCGTATCCGCCAAGGTCGAAAAAGTTCAAGGAAGCGTGGGCAAAAAGATACACGTTGCCCGGTTCTTTGGAAGGGTACTGGGACGCCGAAGCGTGCGCAATTCCGTGTTTTAACGCCTCTCTGTAAGCCTTTTCATCCATGACTGACACATCGGCGATTATTGGCGCGTTCACTCCAATCCTTTCAATAACGATGGAAAAATCGGTGTCTACCGGGGTAATGTTTATAGGGTCAGAAGACAGCAACCTCGCAAAAACACTATCCCTTTCCCCTCCCTCGGCGTTTATTTTGTATTCCTGGTTGCGTATTTCCTTTACATAAAACCATATCTCGTCCTTTATTAGAGGGCCGAATGAAACAATTAAAAATAGGGCGCCAAGGGCAATTAGTACGTTTGAAAGTTTGATAAATTTGTGATGTTGCGGGGTTAACATATCCTTCCTATCATTGTACAATAACGCAATGAAAGTATTAAAAATAGGGGCAATTTGGTGCTCAGGATGTCTTGTAATGAAACCTATCTGGAAAAAGATTGAAGGACAAAATCCCTGGCTGAAAACAGAATACTTTGAGTATGATGACAGTCCTGAGATTGTTAAGAACTACGGCCTAGAAGCCGGACTTTTGCCTACCTTTATATTTCTGGATTCCGGGGACAAAGAGTTAGCACGAGTCAGCGGTGAAATAGAAGAAAAAGACCTGTTGAAAATTATCGAACAGAATAAGGATAAGTAGTCCATGCGCAAGAGTATCCTATCAGTTTTCGCATTTTTACTTCTCGTTGTACTTTCACCCCTGGGTGCACCTGTAAGGGCCGAGAGTCCTGCACCTGACCTTAATATATATCTATTCCAAAGCAACTCCTGTTCCCACTGTACTGAAGAAAAAGCTTTTTTAAAGGAAATGGCACCCAAATATCCAGGACTCGTGATAAATTCCTACGAAGTATCAGGTAATCCTCAAAATTTGCAGCTTATGATAAAGGTTGGAGAAAAGCTCGGCGTCGAAACAGGAGGAGTGCCGTTCCTGGTTATCGGAAAAGAGAGCATTATCGGCTTTAACAGCGCAGAAACCACTGGAACTCAAATAGAGAGAAAAATAGAAGATGGCCTGCAAAGTTCTCCGGAAGATATAGTGAAACAGGTGTTGGCTGAAAATTCTAATCTTGTCACGGTAAAAACTTATCTTACCTCGGACGGCTCCACAAAAGAAAAACCTATCGAGAAAAAAAGCCCGGTTAATCTTAATCTACAATCGCTTCCCCTTCCTTTGTTCACCTTTGTTATAGCCCTGATGGACGGGTTTAACCCCTGCGCTATGTGGGCGCTTCTGTTCCTGATTAGCCTTCTCCTTGGTATGAAAGACAGGAAAAAGATGTGGCTTCTCGGGGGTACTTTTATTGTCACATCGGGCGTTGTTTACTTCCTATTCTTATCCGCCTGGCTCAACTTTTTTATGGTTATGGGATACGCTCTGATTATCAGATACATTGTGGGTATTTTTGCTTTCGGTCTCGGTGTCTATTACCTATATGATTTCTATAAGAACAGGGGCGGCTGCGTTGTTTCGGAAAACGAGAAGAGACGCGGATTTATTGAACGCCTTAAAGAAGTTGTGTTGAGCAAACATCTTTCTATTGCACTACTGGGAATGGTAGTGCTCGCGGCATCAGTAAACTTAATCGAGCTGCTGTGCTCCGCGGGGTTGCCTGCTGTCTACACCAAGGTCTTGAGTATGAACAATCTTCCGGTTTGGCAATATTACCTATACCTGGTGTTCTACATTTTGATCTTCATGCTTGACGATATTATCGTATTTGTGGGCGCCATGATAACACTGCAGGCCTTCGGAATAAAAAATAAATATGCGAAATATTCTCATTTGATAGGAGGCATCATTGTTTTGTTGATCGGTATTGCTCTTATTTTCAAACCCGAGCTGTTATCGTTTAAATAAGGCTAGTTCTGGAAAATATTTTGTTAAGAATTAGAAAAAGATATTGACGTTCAAAATAATTTTGATATAATGTCTGAGCATGTTGGGGCAACCTAACATGCACTAAAAGAGGCCAGGGATTTATCCCAGGTCTCTTTTTTTATTTCTGCTTTATTTGGAAAATTTCCTGGTCGGGGTGGGCGGACTCGGTCACCGGTTCGTGTCTGCTGACACGCCCGTCGACCCCCTCTCGCTCGCCTTTGCTCGCTGCGAATTATTCTCATCCTCCCACAAACAAAGAAAAGCGGCTATCGCCCGTTGGGCAACACCCGCTTTTCCTGGTCGGGGTGGGCGGACTCGAACCGCCGGCCTCACGGTCCCGAACCGTGCACTCTAGCCAACTGAGCTACACCCCGACGAGCTAAGGCAAGGAGGGTGTGAAAAAGGAAGTGCGGCCTTGTACTCAAGGCGAGCAAGCTTTTACACCCCGCGAATAACCTCAAGACAAAACAAACCCGACCTTAAATGGTGCCCCCGGCGGGAATTGAACCTGCATCTTATTCTTAGGAGGAACACGTTCTATCCGTTGAACTACGGGAGCAAAGCAATAAGATTTTAACACACAAACCCCCTACTTCGTGACAACAAACATCTCAAATGCTTCCCCGGATCGACGATTGGCAAATTTATCTGGACAAGAAAGAAAGAACCAAAGTAGATAAAAAGTCGGATTTTGGGCAAAATTTTGGTGAAAATCTGGCTGGCTGTGCAGGGAAAGCTCTTCATTTTCTCGAAAAACGGATAAACTCGCATACCTGGGTACATTTGAATTCGCATTTATCTGCTATGCTTTCTTCTTTGTAGTGCCTACAGGGACTGGCACAAAAGCTGTATAAACCGTTTATTTCCGTGCACTTTATCAGGTTTATATTCTCGCACTCGTAATATTTCTTTAACCAGTTTCCACCGGCATTTTTACACACATCGGTTTTGTCCCCAACCGCACCGCCAAGTATGTAGAGAGCCACACCCAAACCCAAAAGAGCCAAGAATAATCTGGCCTCTTTGCTGGTTTTGAGAAAAACCCACAATTTCATATTTAAATTATATACAGGAAGACGGGAAACAGTCATTTTTTCCCAAAAGGAAGATGGCTGCTTATTTTTTGCTGGCGGAGGGAGTTTTACTTCGCAAAGCATTTCCACTCACTTCGTTCGCAGAAATGTGTTAGTCGAACCTGCTTCGCGGTGCGACCGACTTCCCTCAAGTAATTTCCGCCGAACCCTTCGGGCTCGTCGTAAATTCCTGGCGGAGGGAGTGGGAGTCGAACCCACGATGCCCTTGCGGGCATAGCAGTTTTCAAGACTGCCGCACTAGGCCACTATGCGATCCCTCCACGCACCTACAGCCGCAATTATATATCAATACCTGGATGTCCGGAAACGAGTCACCCGAAACCAACCAAAATCAGTAATTGTACAAATCTTCGTGCACTCTTCTGTAGTCAATCAACTCTTCAGGCTTGAACCAAAGTTCTATTTCCTGAGCAGCCTCATCAACCGATCCTGAAGCGTGTATAACGTTGTATGTGGTTCTCTTTCTTATCATTCCGGAGAATGCGGAATCCAATCCGTAGTCCCCTCTGATTGTCCCAGGAGGAGCTGTGTCGGGAAACGTAGAACCAACCATATTCCTGACCTTAGCGACCGAATTAGGACCTTCAAACACTATTGCGAACACCGGACCTGAAGCTAAAAAATCCGCGTTTCTCTCGTCGACCATCTCACCGATTCTTTTAACATCTTCTGTACCGAACACATCTTTTACCGCTAATCCGAATTTTTCACAATCGGCCACATTCCTTTTCCCGACCATTTCTTTCCATTCATCGTTGTGGTTGTAATGTTTTGAACCGAACAGTTTGTCCACACGTAAAAGCTTAGCTCCTACAATCTTCAATCCCGTCTGTTCCAAACGGTCAATTATTTCACCTGTTATTCCACGCGCAACTGCATCGGGCTTAAGTAGTACTAGGGTTTTTTCTTTCATAAATTACTTTATAACACCGGGGATTTGTTTAGTCTAGAATAATATCCGAAACCTCGTAACTGCCATCCTGATAGATGGACAAGATACTAAATCTCGATGATTGCAGAGCTTTTTGGGGGTAATCGTTGAGGCTCGAAGTTATGGCTCCCACGACATAGTGCATTAAACTTGATCTTTTCGAATCTACTAACGAAGAAGATATGTGATGATCCCCGGCTATCAATGCTTTCATATCAGGAGAGTCTCTGACCAAAGAGAGAAGCAATTCCCCCTGGCTACGTACTGCCTCCTGCTTTTCAAATAAAGACACGTCGGTCACTTCTCCGTTTGAGCTACCCATATAAATATTGTTGAAATAGGGCGTCAAGCCTTCGGTGTATAAGGGCTGAGATAGCAGGAAAAAGTCGGCCCCGGGTAATTCTTTCTCAATCCAGGAGATAGCTGGAGGGTTTATTACCGTGTAGTTGGCGGCATTGTTAAAGTAAACAAAGTTGTAACCCGAAATATCAACCTCTCCATACTCTTGTCCAAATACGGACGTAAAGTTGCCCGCATCCAATGAATCCGCTAAGTCATGGTCGCCCGGTAAAACAAAATATTCAACACCCGACCCTTCCAAAATATCTTTAATTTTAGTGAGAGAAGAAACATCACCATACCCCGTAACATCTCCGAGGATGAAAACGTTTTCTATCCCGCGCTCCCGTATTTTTTCCAGAGCAATATTCAAATTGGCCGCATCGTCGTGTATATCGGACATTATGGCAATCTCAGCTACAGCGTCCTTTCCGGCATAAACACTCTTATCGGCCTCACCTTCGGGTCTGCTGGAAGATACCCCGGAGCCTAAGTTCGTCTGGGAAATGCGTTCGGCAAACTTACCGGCAACTTCACCAATCTGACCTTCGTCCACGTTAACGTGAATTTTGGCCAGTAAAGAAGAGGATATTTTTCCAAAACGCACGGAGTCTACGGCATAAAGTTCTTTTGCTCCAAGAGTGACACCCAATACCAGTGCGGTTAGAACCACAACAGAAAGCACGGATCTTATAAATCTGACGAAAGGATTTGCGGAGGAACTTTTACTTTTTGTCTTGTGCCCTAACATTGATAGTAGTATAAGGCTTTTACATCTTTTCCACTACCTCGATGCCTAAAAGTCCGAGAGCTTGCTTCAGTACAACCATCGTAGCGTGAGATAAAAAAAGCCTGAATTTCTTTACACTTTCGGACGAAGCATCCAGAATCGGAAGTTCCCCGTAGAAAGAGTTGAATTTCTGCGCAACCTCAAAGGCATAGTTTGCAATCTGGTTGGGAGAGTACTCACCCGCGGACTTCGCTACAAACTCCGGAAAATGCACTAAAACCGATGCCAATGCCCTTTCTTTGGGGTGCATTGAAAATTCTTTAGGGATAGATTCATATTTGAACTTCCCGCCATTTATCTCAAAACCGGCCTTTTCGAGCACTGAACCTGCTCTTGCGTACGTGTAAAGCAAATAAGGACCGGTGTTTCCTTCAAATTTGGTTACCTGCTCATAGTTAAATACAACATCCTGCTTCGTGTCGACCTTTAGCATTCCGTATTTAAAGGCCGCCAAGGCTACCCGTTCTGCCGTTTCCCGCACTATTTTAGGCGTTTTTATACTGTTGCGGATTTCTTCTTCTTCGAGGGACACCAGATCTTCCAGCACGTCATCGGCGTTAACCACCAGACCCGTGCGTGATGACATTTTTCCCTGAGGGAGAGAAACCATACCGTACGCAATGTGAACTAATCTTTCCGACCAATCAAAACCCAAAAGTTCAATTATTTTAAAAAGCTGTTTGAAATAGTCGGCCTGTCTTACATCGACCACGTACAATCTTTTGTCGAATTTATATTTGTCATAACTTTCTTTTGCCAGCTGAAGTTCTTTGGTGGAGTAGACCGATGTACCGTCGCTTCTTAATAAAACTTTGTCGGGAAGTCCGTATTTTTCGAGTCTCGCAATAATAGCTCCGGTTCCATCTTTCCCGGCCAAACCTTTTTCCAAGGCTAGCAGTGCAATCTCTTTTCCTACGTCTATTTTTTCGCTTTCGTATTCCCAAACGTCGAAGTCTACTTTCTGGTCTGAATAGGTCTTTTTCCAGCCCTCGTACACCCAGGAATTCATTTTTTCCCAAACTGCTCTTACTTCCTTATCTCCCGCTTCCCATCGTCTGAGAAGCTCCTGTGCCTCCTTCTCAATTTCCGGATTTTTCTCGTGTTCCAGCTCATACATAGTGTAAAAGTCACCCACGTAGTGGTCGCTTTTCTTGTCCGGCTGGGCACTGCCACCGTGTTTCATATACATCAACATGCTTTTGCAAATGTGAATTCCGATGTCACCAACATAGTTGGTTTTTATAATGTCGTAGCCACAGTAAGCCAAAATCCTGGAAAGGGAGAAGCCGATAAAATTATTTCTGGCGTGGCCTATGTGCTGGGGCTTGTTGGTATTAGGTTGGGAGTACTCGACAATTACCTTTTTCCCCTTACCAAAATCGGCCGACCCATAGGACTTGTCTACAAGGTTTATATCGAGTGTGTTATGGAATAAAAATTTGTCGCTTAAAGTGAAATTTATAAAACCCGGAGCGTGAGGTTCAATTTTTTCGAAAATAGAATACATATTTCCCTCGAACTCTACTTTTGGATTTTCGGATAAAACTTCATGAGCTAGCTCAGTTGCAATTTGAAATGGAATTTTGTCCAATGTTTTTGCAATTCCGAATGAAATGTTAGTGGAGTAGTCACCGAAACTTTCGTTCTCGGGGATATCTATATCAATGGTCAATTTGTCTAACCCATAGAGTTTATGCACGGCGGCGGAAACTAACTCCCCGGTAATCTTCTTGATTTCAGATTTTCTAATTTCCATAGACAAAGGCATCATATCATTCAGCGGGAACTTATAACAACATCCCCTGCCTTATCCGTGCGTATTACTCCGCATCCGGCCTTTTCAAGTTCTTCGACCACAAGTGGGGAAGGGTGCCCGAAAGTGTTGAATTCTCCCACCGAAATTACACATATCCTGGGTTTAAGCTCGTTTAAAAGCTCCCTGCTGTAGCCGTTTATGGCGCCGTGGTGGGCCATTTTAAGCACATCCAGCCTGCCTGTTATAAGCCTTTTTAGCTTCCGGAGATCTATTCTCTCCTGCGCCCCTGCTTCGAGATCGCCCAGAAACAACGCCTCAAAATCCTTGTATTTCGCAAATAAAGCAACAGAAGCGTCGTTAAGATTTTTAGGCATTCCGTGAGAATAACCGTAAGGCACGATAAGTTTTATTAACACCCCGTGGATTACAAATTGTTCGCCATCAAAAGTTTTTTTAACTTTATTTTCCGGATTATTTTTTGCATTCTGTGGCACGGCTCGTCCGTCGAGAACAACGTCGTTATATCTAAGTATGCCAAATTTACACCTTTCTAAAATCCGCCTGAACCCCACAAAATGGTCCCCGTGGTCGTGGCTTAAAACTACCAACGGAAAATTACAACTCAAACCTGTCCTTTCCAAAATATATTTATCCACGGTGTAGTCATTTCCACCGTCAATAAGAGCGACAGGATTCCCGTTCATCTCAATATAAATTCCGTCCCCCTGCCCCACGTCTATAACGTGTACGGACAGACCGGATTCGGTAACTGACCGCCTGCCTACCACGAGTTGAAAGATAACGATGTAGGCAACGACGAAAACTATATGGGAAATTATCGGGCTTTTCATTTATGCTTTTCCTTTGATCTGACAACAAAAATCGTTAGTACTAAAAACACCGCGTAGTAAACAATAAATACCGGCACCGGCATCTTCCATTCCACACTGGCGAGGTCGAATTCTGAAAAGAAATCCACTACCCGGATGAAAAAATCGCAAAAAGGAAAAAGAATCATCCACACAGGTTTTACAGGTATAAGCAATGCCGGGATACCCATAACTGTAGTTATCGGAACCGTCCACAAAACAAGGGCGTTAACCAATAAACTGATAAGACTTACCTGCCCGAACATCCCGGAAATCAATGGCCAGACCATTATCTGGGCTGAAAAACTCGCAGAAAAGTCCCCCATCACTGACCATTTATTTTTAAACAACTTCAGCAGAAAATTCTCGACCGGGTCGGCAAAAACAATAAGCCCGAAAGTAGCTAAAAAACTTAGATATGTGCTGGCACTAAAAAAGTTGCCGGGGTTTATTAGGAGGACAACAAAATAAGATACGACAAGTAGGCGCAGTGTGTTCAACAGGCGTCCGGAAAACTTTCCGACAAGCATAAAAGATGTCATTACCCAGGCTCTTAAAACAGGTGGTTCGAACCCCGTGAAAGCCGCATAAACGAACGTGGTGATTATTGAGAGTAATAGATTTTTAACTTTGTAAGGACTGCCGAAGATCTTGAGCGCGTAACCCGCTACCAGACTCATATTAAATCCCGAAACTACAACCACGTGGATTGTCCCGGTGCGTTTTAAAGCGTCTTTGAAACGGGGCGATTTTGAAAGATCATCTAAACCAATCGTCATTCCCAAAACCAACTCGCTGTGAGGACTTGGGAGAAACTTTCTTGCCCTTTCCGATAAGTGTTGCTTAACAGGTTCAAAAAACTCAAACGGACCTTTTTCAGGGCTTTGTACGCAGGAAAAAATACCTCCCTGAGGCTCACAAAAATAAATCACGCGTGTTAACGCAGCCAGCATCAGAAGTAAAAATCCCGCATTCCGTTTTATTAATTTCATTCCCGCCTGTTTCCGCAAAAAAATTAAAACGTAATTAAATCTTTTATTTTTTCGTAAACCGAATTTGTAATCTGGGATTTTTCCTTAAGCTCCTCCACTCCGGAGTAAGGCCTGTTGGCAACGATTTTTCCTGCGTAAGTGGCACCGATGCCGGGAAGGGCGTCGAGTTCGTCAAAAGTGGCTGTATTTACGTTTACTTTTCCTGCCGCCTGGGTTGTTGTACCTGCAACCTCGGGGGAGCTATTTGAACTTTCAACCACAGACGTAGGCTGTAATGAAGCGAAAATCTCCTGGGAACAGCTACCCTGGTTTACACTGTAACCCAAAGCTTCGAAAGGTATAAATATTTTCTGTTCATCCTTTAAGATCTGGGACAAGTTAACATTTTTGCTGACCCAATAATAATCGTAATCGGATGTAAAGTCGCCCGCAGTTTTGATCGCGTCTATCATTCTGCTGCCCTCCGCGAGGTCATAAACACCCGGATTGGTAACCGCCCCGGTAATCTCTACGCCGATGTTGATTGTGTCATTACAAATATTCTCTACGGCATTGTCAGGATCGGTACCAGAATAAAACACCGGGTATAACTGCGACACAAAATAACCTGCTACAAAGGCTAAAATTACGGTCGAAATTATTACTACCCTGTTAGAGAACACACCTCATCGTAAGTACAGTTGCACGAAAAATAAACGGGTGCAAATCTACCGTGGTTAGAATCTTAATCTAACTATTAACGCAAATTAAACGCAAAGCGATGCTTTTAATATAACGAATAACGTCATATTATTATGAATAAACGCACAATTAACGCACACTAATACACACGATGCCAGACAGTATAAATATAGGGGTAACTAAAAATTAATCTTCCAAAGCTTTAAGAAGGATTTCTTTAAAAACGTGGCTTCTGTTTAAATCCTTTAACAAGGCTACAAACCGAGTCTCGTTTATTCTGTAGTACACTTCCCTGCCTTTTTTATCGTTCTTTAAAAAACCCAATGCCGCCAAAACCCTAAGATGGTGAGATGCCAGATTTTCCTCTACATTAAGCCTATCCGCCACCTCCGAAACATTTCTCTGACCCGTACTCAAATACTGGATAATTTTTAGGCGGTTCTTGTCTGCCAAGGCCTTCGAAACTTTTTCTAACATCATAATGCCTGGAATATACAACATGATTTAAAATAATTCAAGGTTTGTCATTCTTTACCCTATATTGGACGGCTTCCGCGAGGTGTGCTGCCGAAATTTCGGAAGCACCCCCGAGATCAGCTATGGTCCGGGACACCGTCAATATCCTGTGAACTGACCGTGTGGACAGGCCGTATTTCGAAACCGCCATCTCCAGTAGTGATGCGGCGTCATTACTAAGATTACAGATTCTATTAATGCTTTCGTGAGGAATTCCGGAGTTGTAACTAATTCCCAACGACCCTAGCCTGTCCCTTTGTATAGAAACCGCTCTTTTAATTTGCTCTCCGGTGGAACATTCTGCGGAGTACTCTCCTCCTCTTTCACGGACCGCCTCTACAGGAGAGCCGGAAACATGAGTCAAAATATCAAATCTTTCAAGTAAAGACGGGTTCATCCTTGTATTGTAGGTGTTTAAGTCTTTTCCATTACATTTGCACTGCCTGTCCTCCGCCCCAAGCAACCCGCACATACAGTTGTTGGCGGCGCCGATTAATAAAAAATCAGCAGGGTAAGAAACGGGGACTCCATCACAATTAAATTCAACCTTCTTCTGGTCAATAACCGTCTTCAGCGAATTCAACACTTTGGACGGAAAAAGATGCATTTCGTCCAGGAAAAGTATTCCCTTGTGAGCCAAAGTCGCTTCACCGGGCATTCTGGGCCTTCCTATTAAATCACCCTCTCTGGCAGAAATGTGGGGTCTTCGAAAAGGCGTAGTGACAATGTTTTCTGTTGGTACGCCGCATAAAATCCCTGCCTTAATTATTTCTACTGCGTCTTTTTGAGTACCCTCGGGAAACATCGTGTGGCTCTTCTCCGCCAACAAAGACTTGCCCGTCCCCGAAGGTCCCAACATCAAAATATTATGATGTCCGGAGATACTTATCGTCAGTGCCCTTTTTGCCTGAGAGTTTCCCAGCACATTACAGAAACACTCTCCTGCGCCTAAACCTGCCCAGGCGTAGTTGTATGCCAAAGTCTGACGTCCATCCGGCAGGGTCCCCTCTCCTTTTATAAGAAAATCTTCCGCCTGTGACAAAGAGCACAACTTGTATACATTAAGACCGTTCTTGTGTTCATTAAAGTACAACGAACCGTCGGAAATAAATAACCTTCCTATTCTCCCCGTTGCCCAACCGGCATCCATGAATATAGTTTTAGTGGCAGGAACAAGAAAACCCGCCGAATTTAAGCTGCCGTAAAATAGATCTGAAGTCCCCGGAACTACACCACAATGAGCAAATAAAATACCCATTGATGCTGGAAACTCTATATCTGTAATGTCGGAAATTATGCCAGCCGGAAGCACATTTATGTTAATTTTTTTGTTCGGGAACTGTAATCCGGAATTGTTAAAAGCCGTCCGGATCTTTTTAATACTTTTCAAACACTCCCCACCTTTTACACCTGTGACCTCGACCCTTGGTATTCCCCGGGAGGTAATTGTAACTTCAACACCTATTTCAGTCACTGTAGAGCCTTTAATAGCAAAAGATCTTATCCTACAGTACATAGTAAACTCCGTTTTTCTCAAAAATCAGGTTTTTCAGAAGCATTTTCATAAGGATTTCGTTCAGACTGCCTGCGGAAATTCCTGTCTTACTACCCAATCCATCAAAACTTAAATTTTTCTCCTTTAATATATTCAGCACATCCGACTCCTTTATAGTCCCGCCGTCCCCGATGTCCTCTGCTGAACTGCGTGCCGTTTGTGTTGTAGTGACGCCCATTTCATTTAATATCTGCACCGGCGAAAGGTATATATCCGCACCTCCGGAGAGCAGCTTATTTGTTCCGGCTGACCTCTCGGTATAAATGTCCCCCGGAACGCTGAAAATTTTTCTGTTGTACTTTTTTGCGAAGCCGGCAGTGATCATTGAGCCGCTTTTTAACGAAGCCTCCACAACCAGTATTACCTTAGATAAAGCCGCTGTTATCCTGTTTCTCTTTGGATAGGTCCATTTTTGGGGCATAAAACCATCTTCAAACTCCGACACTACTGCCCCGCCGCCCCCTACTATCCTTTTATACAATTCCTTATTTGTGGACGGGTGAACTATGTCACAACCACAAGGCATTACAGCCACAGTAGTGCATCCTGCGCCAAGAGCTAACTCGTGGGCGTAACTATCGGTACCCGCGGTAAAGCCCGAAATAACAGTAATTCCGGCGTCCTTTAAAAAATAAAACAGCTCCCGTAATACCCTGATGCCGTAAGGAGAAATTCTCCTACTGCCGACAATCCCGATTCCCGAGCTGTCCAATCCCCCCGGTAAAATTCCGCGGACATATAATTTTTTTGGGAGCCCTTTGATAGAAACCGCCCACTCGGGAAAATCCACTTGGTAGGTAAGAACCGCACTGTTCATGAAAACAAATATGATACTGACGCCGTAAAACACAATAACCGCCATTCTAGCCAAATTAGAAAATACTATTTGCTATAATGCGTTTATGGAAAAAATGTTAAGCACCGAAGAACTTATAAAAAAGGCCCGGGAAACGGGAGTGGATTTTGGTAAGGGCGACCCTTACAACAGACTTAGGTACTACACTAAGATTGGCTGGCTTCCCCACATGACAAGACAAAAAGACTCTGACGGCAACATTAGAGGCCACTACCCCGAATGGGTTCTCGGTCAACTTGTTACCATAGAAAAACTTAAATCCGAAGGAGCTGACAACGACGAAATAGCTAAGCAAATCGAAACAAAAAATAAATATACGAGCGTGTTAAATTTAATAAAATCTAAAGAGGTAAGGACTCAGCTAATCTCCTACTCCACTTTAATACTGTTACTTATAATCTCAGCCAACGAATTTGGAATACTAAATATAGGGAACCAGAAATCAAGCCTTATTGAAGCCTTTTCCGCCCAGGGTACAAACAGCGATAGCATTGAGATATTAGCTTCGGGGTCAGCCATTGTACCCAAAGGTCACTCTACTGTATTCGTAAACAGTAAAAACCTGACCGCCGATGCCAAGGTAATCATCACTTTTACTCAAAGCTTCTCACCAGCCACTGCATACTGGGTTACCAACGTGAGAGCCGGTGAAGGATTCGAACTAAAGCTCGACACGCCTCTCTATTACGACACATCTTTTAACTGGTTTGTGTCTAAATAGCGTAACAACAACAAATAGTTAACCCTTTCCCTTTACGAGAAAACCCCTTGACAGACTTTATTTCTGCGTACAAACTTTATGTATGAAACAGAACAATAATTTAACTGTCATACTCGAGGGTGTATCGAAAGCTATCCCGCTATACATACTCCCTTTCTTAGTACCAATTTTTTTCCTACCGATTACAACTGAGTTTTTCGAACTAAACAAACTCACATTGATAATCATAAGCACAATATTGCTGGCTATACTCTGGGCAGTAAGGCTAATGATGGGGCACAAGATAGAACTTGCGAAGTCCATCATAGACTTTCCCCTTGTGATATTTACCGGCATTTATGCTTTAGCTACGGTCTTCTCCATGAACAAGACCGTGAGTATCTTCGGAAGCCAGGGAAGGTGGCTGGGGTTGTTTTCGTTGGTAGTTTTCGTCATCTACTACTACATCGCGACTCCTTTATACAGGAATCCTAAAGCTATCAAGTCGGCTATCTATGCTTTCTTGATAGGCACAGGAATTGCAACCTTCGTGTCTCTCCTTAGTTACTTCAACATATTTATTTCATCCGCCACCTATATGAAGTTGCAAAACTTCTCCTTTTACGGGGGCACAACACAAACAGCGATGTTTGCTGCCTTGTCCATAATAATGGCGCTCGTTCTCATAGCTTATGAGAAAAATATGTTGTTAAAAATCGGACTTGTCGGGGCGACCATTCTTAGCATCCTATATGTTGCTCTAACCGGCGCACTCGCCGCCTGGGTAATGCTCTTGGTAGGAATAGTTGGAATGGTTTTTTACGTCGATCTTTCTAAAGTATTCAAAGACGGGGTTTACTACCTTGCAATACTCGGGACAACCGCCGCAATGGCTATTGTTTTCTTAGTTCCTGCAACACGCAGCGTATTAGTAAATCCTAACTTCCCTAAAGAACTTGGTCTTCCTGCAAGAGAAAGCTGGGTAATTGCATCTTCAACGATTCAAAACTTCCCGCTTCTCGCTACAGGACCTTCGACATTCCAGACCAATTTCACCCGTTTCAGACCCATGACTTTAAACGCAACGGATTTCTGGAACGTAAGATTTGATATACCTTTCAACGAGATATTTAATATCATCGCCACGGTCGGTATATTAGGACTTCTCGCTACCATTTTCCTTGCTTCAAGAATGATGAGGTTGGCTAACCAAACTAAGTTCACTGACAGCCAGGAAGGACTTACAGAAGTGTTAAGTCTATCTCTCGTAGCTATGATGTCTTCCTTCTTATTTACCTATGCATCTGTAGCGTCGACCTTTATGTTATTCACACTTTTAGCGTTGCTGGTCGCCGCTCATACGTCCATTGATGAGCACAGCAAGGTTGCCCAGATTAGCTCTATCGGAGCAAAAGATCTTCAGGCAGTTGCTTCATTAGGGGACAGTTCTGCGATAAATAAGGAATACTCCAAATTCATTTTCGGGGGTGTAATAATCCTCGCAGTAGTTTACGGAGGTTACCTCTGGAGCAAGAATTACATGGGAGAGTTCTATATGAGAAGAGCCGTCTTAGCCCTCATTAGTAATGACGGAGCAAAAGTATACGAGAATCAGAGAAAGGCTATCATGGCCAATCCGACAAGAGATTCTTACTACAATTCTTTCGCACAGACCGATCTTGCTTTGGCAAATAATATCGCCGGAAAAGAAAACCTCACAGATGCTGAAAAGCAAACTATACAAGGTTTGATCTCCGAAGCTATTACTACTACCAGAGTCACCACAGAGGCCATAAATCCTTTGAGCGCAGCTAACTGGGAAACCAGAGCGTTGATATACAGAAGTATATTAAACGTCGCTGACAATGCCTCTGAATGGGCAGTATCGGCATACAACACTGCCATACAGCTTGACCCGACAAACCCAAGACTAAGACTCGATCTCGGAGGAATGTATTACGCACAGAAGGATTACCTTTCAGCAGCCAACCAGTTCAGACAGGCTTTCTCACTTAAGCCCGATTACGCAAATGCCTACTACAACTTTGCGCAGTCCATGGTTCAGCTGAACGATCTGCAAAGTGCAAAGCAGGCATTCGAGGTCACAAAAACTCTCGTAGAGGCTGACTCAGAGGATGCAAAACTTCTGGACAAAGAAATCGCATCTATAGACGAAAAGATAAAAGCAGCAGGTACAACAGGACAAGCTAAACCCACAGTAGAACAGATTACAGCCTCTCAAAATCAGGGTCCCGCACAACAGGAACCTTTGATCAAGGCCGGTGAAGAACAGCAGATAAACGGTCAAAATCTTGACTTAGGCACATTGCCCAAACAAGAAGGACAGTAAACTGCGGATAAGATAAGCTGTGAGAACAGAAAACCCCCGCTCGGCGGGGGTTTCTTTTTTGTTTGTATTTTTTGAAATTTCTGGTGGACCGTAGGAGATTCGAACTCCTGACCTCTTCCATGCCATGGAAGCGCTCTACCAACTAAGCTAACGGCCCAAATTGCAAAGAATGCCTAAGAATTATATCAGATGCCCCTGGGAGTAAAAGTTTTAACATTATTATGGCCGAAGACCATTCTCTTGTTCGGAAGGTTCTCTATCGTAAACAGTTTTACCGGTTTTTCCGCGTTAAACACCGGTCTTTTCGGATTGTCCTCAAGAATCTTTTTTATTTTCCCCATCAATTGCTCTGTTCCCTCCCCCGATACACCTGATATCCCTATAACATCGATTTTCTCTTTTTTAAAATAATCAGTGACACTTTTTAGAATATCTTTTACTTCAGTAATATCTATTTTGTTTATAATCACTAATTCAGGCTTCTCTATTAGTCCTTTTCCGTAAACCTCCAACTCTTTTCTTATTTTCCTGTAATTAGTAAGGGCATTTTCTGCCAAATTTAAACCGCCGCCATCAGAATAACCTTCCAGCGGATCTATGAGGTGTACGAGCACCCTGGTGCGTTCTACGTGCCTTAGAAACTCGTCCCCCAGACCTTTACCTTCAGAAGCTCCCTCTATCAATCCGGGGATATCGGAAATAATGATATTTTCGCCATTTTCCAGCTCCATTACGCCCAGGTTGGGTGAGAGAGTGGTAAAAGGATAGTTCGCCACTTTGACGTTTGCGTGTGTTAGTTTATTTAATAACGTGCTTTTTCCGGCATTCGGTAAACCTATCAGTCCCACATCGGCCACGAGTTTCACTTCGAGCTTAATTTCTTTTTGTTCGCCCAAAGTTCCGGGTGTGTATTGAACCGGCGTCTGGTTAGTAGAACTGCGGAACCTGAAATTTCCCCTGCCTCCGATACCACCACGGGCGATTAAAAATTCCTTTCCGTCAGTATCCATATCGGCAACTAAAACCTCACGGCCTTCTTTTAACTCATAAACCAAGGTCCCAAGTGGTACCGAGATTCTGTAATCTTTACCGTCGGCTCCGTACATTTTCAGTTTCCCTCCAAAGCCTCCATCCTCACCCGCATACATTTCCTTTGCTCTAAAATCTCTCAGAGTAGCCATATTTCTGTTTGCTACAAAAAAAACGCTACCTCCATCACCTCCATCACCTCCATCAGGTCCCCCTTTCGGCGTACCTTTTTCCCTGAAAAAAGAGACTTTTCCGTCTCCCCCGTTACCGGCCCTGAGTTTTATTTTTACTAGATCTATCATTTTTATTGAACGAAATTAAACGGGTCCTGAGCTATACCGTTGTACTTGACTATAAAGTGAACATGTGGACCTGTCGATCTTCCCGTGTTTCCCATCAATCCTATAACCTCGCCCCGCGAAACTTGCTGGCCATAGCTTACATCAATACGGCTCATATGGCCATAAACTGTCTCATAGCCGTCTCCGTGGTCAATTCTTACATGCAGTCCCAAACCAAACGGATCCCAGCCTGCTCTTACCACTGTACCCGAAGTACAGGCCAGTAACGGAGGAGAGGAAATGTTATGAGGTGTGGCTATATCAAGACCGTTGTGGTACCAACTGTAGTATTGGGTAAGAACTCTGACGGTCGTCGGCCAGACGCAAAATCCCTTATCAGCGGCGGCTGTCGAAGAATCACCCGTAGAAGGAGCACCGGAGTAAACGGTATACACGGGCACAACTTTGGGCACTTTTCCACCCGGAATAACCAACTCTGTGCCCAGAGCCAGAGTTGAAGTATCCAATAAGTAGTTGAAATCGGCCACAGCTTGCGAGGGTACGTCGTACTTTAATGCAATTGAAGTAAGTGTGTCCCCTCTTGCGACCGTATGGATTAAACCTGCTACCGGAGGAACCGTTATTTCCTGTCCTATTTTTAGAATTGAATTATCCGAAAGATTATTAACATATTTCAAAGCGTCTGCGGAAATCTTGAACTTCTCGCCGATACTGTAGAGCGTATCACCGGGCTCGATTTTATAAACAAGAGCCTCTGTCCTCTTTCTTTCCTCAGGAAGCGTTGTTACTGCCATTTCTCTCTTAGGAATTATGTCGCTGGATGTGGCAATGTAGTCCGCTTTAACCTGGGGACTTGCGATAAAGTCGTAGCTGCTCAGCACTTCGCCTATCATGAATACACCCAGGGATGCTGTGACGACCGTGACAAAAGCCAACGGTCTTCCAAGCTTTCCCCGCGACCAGATTAATTTCTTAACGATGAAAGATTTCGCAAAAGAAGGTAATTGAAAAAGAAAATAAACGAGAGCCCCGATCATGTACAAAAGATCCACGATTTTGTCCCACATATACTCCAATATAGAGCGGAAAAACTCCACCCATATATTTACGAACTGTTCGAACTTGTTGCGTCCCTGAGGTCTAAATCCTTCAAAACTGAGCTGAAAAAAGCGTTTAGACGCCGGGCGTTTGATAGTAAAAACCATGTTTAGTACTTTTGGACAGGCACTCTACCGATTTTACCAATACCGCAATTTAACGGCAAATCTGAGGTTTGGCTATATTTGTGGATTAAGCTCCCGTGTGAAGAGTGTCAAGAAAGTCCTTGTTTGTCTTAGTTTTCTTGAGTCTGTCTATCACAAGGTCCGTGGCATCCCTTTCGTCCAAAAGGTCGACCATTCTTCTTAGCCTGTACACCTTCTCCAGCGTAGGAGCGTCGAACAACTGTTCTTCGTGTCTTGTTCCGCTTGATTTAATGTCAATTGCCGGGAAGATACGTCTTTCGGACAAGCTTCTGTCGAGCCTTAACTCCATATTACCGGTACCTTTGAACTCTTCGAAAATGACATCGTCCATTCTGGAGCCTGTTTCAACCAACGCTGTAGCGATGATAGTTAAGCTACCTTTTTCTTCGAAGTTTCTCGCGGCACCAAAAAAGTGCTTGGCAGGATACAAAGCGGCGGGGTCAAAACCACCGGTTAAAGTACGGCCTGAAGGAGGGGCAACCATGTTGTAAGCTCGCGCAAGTCTGGTGATGGAGTCCATCAAAATAACAACGTCCTGTCCTCTTTCCGCCAATCTCTTCGCTCTTTCCAGGCACAGTTCTGAAACACGTGTCTGTTCTTCTGCTCTTTCGTCAAAGTTACTTGCGTAAACTTCTCCTTTAACATTCCTGCTAAAGTGAGTTACCTCCTCCGGGCGTTCTCCGATGAGAGCGACCATAAGAACAATTTCAGGATGGTTGGTTGTTATACCGTTGGCTATATCCATGAGCAAGAAGGTTTTACCGGCCTTGGGAGGAGCAACGAGCATAGCTCTCTGCCCCTTACCGATTGGCGCAATAAGGTCG
>MEWJ01000044.1:57892-59245 GCA_001773385.1 candidate division WWE3 bacterium RIFOXYD1_FULL_43_17
TTTCGGGTTCTATTCCTTCGACCGATTCAATTCTCAGTAAAGAAAGGTATCTCTCCCCTTCTTTAGGAGGTCTCGCGTAACCTTTTATGCTGTCGCCTTTTCTTAAATTGAATCTTTTGATTTGTGAATGGCTTATATAAACATCGCGCGGAAGATCCGTTTCGACTTTTTCTCTTTGTCTGATAACACCATAGTCGTTAAGTATCTCCAGCATTCCCACTATTCCGACGGAATCTCCGTTAGAACCGGAATCCTCGGTAGAAGCGTTAGGCTTATGTTGGTAGGAATACAGAGGAGCTGCCGCGACAGGTGCTTCAACAGGAGCTTCTACGGGTTCTTCTTTTACAACTTCCTCCACAACAGAAGGAACAGCCTCACCCTCGTCTATCTTGGAAGCTTTAGTAACAGGAGCTTTCTTTTTAGCGACGGAATCGTCCATAAATTGAGCACCACTATTAATCAAATTACTATCTTTACTTGTATCTACAGGTTTTCTAATTACCATATTTAATTGTTTAAAAATGAAATTTATACATCAGTCTGTTTCAGGCGTTTGCCTAAAGCCGGGAGATAGCCACTGCCCCTTGCTACCTCCCGACTCTAAGCCTCATCGAATCAAAATGAATCGATAAGTTCCGCCTTCACAACGAGTCTTTTATCGTATGTCGATTTACCCGGGAGCCATACACCGCCGCAGGTAATCAATGTAAGCTCTGATTTGTCCTCAGTGCCTTCCAACACTTTAAGTCTGTCGGGGTCATTGATATCGACTAGTAAAGAATCGACGATCTGGTAAGCGTAGAGTCTACCTAAGCTGTCTTCTAAAAGAACTGTATCACCTACCGTGGCGTTTTTCAACTGCCAAAAAGCTGCAGGTCTGCCCAGATTGTCATCGAAATGAGCGTTGATTATTACATTTCCCTCTTCACCGGGTTTGGCACCTTTTTTATACCATCCGGCCTCGTTCCATTTCTTAGGAGTATCCAAAGTACCGTCAGTCTGCAATCCTACTTCAATAACGGCCGCACTAATATTTCTTTCTTTGATAGAAATTCTGGTAGGGGGCATTAGGATAGGCTCCGTTACCGGTTCAAAAACCGAAACTTGTTCCTGAGCAGGCTGTTCAACAGTGGCTGCTTCCTTCTTAATAAAAGAATCTAAAAGACCTTTAGTGTAGGCAAAATAACCTGCACCGCCCAAAAGGGCTACAAGCAGTAAGAAAAATATTAACTTTTTCGGTCTATTAGGTGATTCCATAATGTAATTATGAAGAAAATTTTAGGCAAGGAACAGAATGGTCGAGTAAGTAACCCAAACCCAACCATTCTGCCCCCTGCCCAAAGGCAAAGGGCA
>MEWJ01000045.1 GCA_001773385.1 candidate division WWE3 bacterium RIFOXYD1_FULL_43_17
AATGCTTATCTTTTTCTTCTTTTCGGCACTCATAATGCCCATTTTACCAGAAAACGGAGATAAAGTTTTAATTTTTTCGGGAAGGGCGGTTAGCCCTAATGGCGGGTGTTTTTAGGTGGGATTTTTGGCCCGGTCACCGCCCATGTATAATTACTCTTATATGACATGCGGACGACGGGTAAATATTCTGGGTGTAAATGTGGATGTGGGTTACGACGTTGCGGGGGTTATGGAAAAAGTAGAAACCGTTCTGTTGCAGGACGGATCACACTATATTTGTACCACCAACCCTGAGTTCATTATGTCGGCCCAGAACGATCCTGAGTTTAAAGATATGATAAACAGTGCCGACATGTCATTGCCTGACGGGGCGGGAGTTGTAATGGCAGACTATTATTTAAGAAAGATGTCGGAGGTCGGGAAGAACCGGGCAGTTAGGTTTTTTGCAGGTCTAGGCGCAGGTTTAGAAACTGCCTCCGGATCATTTAGTAAATCTATGAAGTTTGCCCCCAAAATTACAGGGGTACGTTTGAGCGAAGAAATATTTAAGTTCTCAGCCGACAAAGGGTACTCGGTATTTTTGTTGGGCGGCATGGTGAGAGATTGGAAGGGAAAACCCTCAGAATCTAAATCAAGAGATATTGCGATTCAGACCGCAGAAAAAATAAGAAGAGAATACCCGGGAATTAATATCGTCGGTGCGTCCTCAGCGTTTTCTTTCAGAGAGGAAGATGACGAACGTACTCTCACGTACATAAAGGAATGTATGAGTAGGACAGGCGATGAAGTATTGGATTTCATTTTAGTTGCCTACGGTCATAAGAAACAAGAAGCTTGGATTCGGAGAAATTTAGGCAAGATTCCATGCCGGATTGGTATCGGAGTTGGCGGAACTTTCGACTATTTGTCAGGTGTTAGTAAGAAACCAGGTGACAAAATTACGCAGTTTAACCTCGAGTGGTTGTTCCGTTTATGTACTCAACCGTGGCGCTTATCTCGTATTGTCACAGCTTTTCCTTTGTTCCCGATCAAGGTATTTTTGAGTTCTCTCAAGTAAATTTTCCATCATTTTGTACAAATAGGAATCACTATTGCTACAACATTCATCTGTTGACACCTTATACAACAAGTGTTTACAT